>CAKZUK010000244.1 GCA_937921775.1 uncultured Saprospiraceae bacterium | reverse complement strand
ACTGTTGAAGTTTGCTTGGACGAAGCTACTACTGTTCCTGTTACTGTTGATTTCACTACTGCTGACGGTTCTGCTGTTGTTGGTTCTGATTACAACTCAGAAAATGGTACGCTTACTATTCCTGCAGGTGAAACTTGTACGCAGCTCACTATTGAAATACTTGACGATGCTACTCCGGAAGATACCGAAGGACTTTTTGTTAACTTAAGTAACCCAGACAACTCGACTATCTCTGATCCTTCTGGTACTATTACCATTTTGGATAGTGATCCTGATTGTGAATTATTAGAGCTAAGTGCTGTAACAGTAAATCCACAATGTGATGGTTTTACCACAGGAAGTATTGCTCTAACTATTACAGGTGGATCTGGAGACTATAGTTTCGAGTGGAGTAACGGATCAACTGATCAGAATATTTACAGTTTGTTTGCGGGTACATATGCTGTAACGGTAAGCGACCTGAGTGGTTGTGTTGTGAATGCAACTTATGATATCACAAGCCCCGCTCCAATAGGAGTTGAAGGAAACGTAACTGATGTTATTTGTCATGGAGGAAATGAAGGTTCTATTACAGCTATAGTTAGCGGAGGTGTTGGTCCATATACATATCTATGGAGCAATGGTGAAACTACTGAAACGATCAACAACCTAGAAGCAGGACTTTACAGCGTAACTGTAGATGACGTTAATCTTTGTAAAGGTTTAGCTACGATAAGCGTTAGTCAGCCTTTCGCTGCACTTACCGTAACAGAACTTACGCAGAACTTATCTTGTGACGGAGCTAGCAATGGAGCAGTTGATATCACTCCGAGTGGAGGTACTGCACCCTACTCTTTCGAATGGAGCAACGGCTCTACGACCGAAGACATCAACAACTTAGAAGCTGGAAGTTACACTGCAACGGTAACCGATACGAATGGCTGTACCAACAGTGTAGATGCTGAAATTGTGGCACCAACGCTGACTACATCATTTGAAGAAGAAGAGATTATCTGCATCGGAGTATTAACAAATCTTGTAGCAGAGAATGAAGGACCGGGGGCAACTTATACCTTCTACTTATGGAATGGTCCAACAAACAATTCTACCTTTTTGGGAATTATCGAAGGTTCAATGCCAAGCTATATTTTTAATTCTGCTGGTCAAAAGTTTATCCGATTAGATGTTGTAACAGCAGAAGGTTGTGAGCTGACTTACGAATCAGTAGTAACTGTTTTAGAAGCTAACGATCCTAATTGTACAAGTTGTGTAAACGTAACAGATGGAGGTTCTATCACAGGTGAGGAATCAGGATGTGGGCCATTAGAAACTGGAGTAATTTTGAATACTGAACTTCCATCAGGAGGTAGTGGTTCTCTAGAGTACCGATGGTTAGTAAGTGAGCAGTCTACTCCACCAACGAGTATCAATGATGCCAATTGGTCGATAATTCCAAACACTTCAGGTGACTCATATAATCCAGGCTCTGTTTCTAGTACTAAGTATTATATCCGATTAGCCAAGCGAGAAGGATGTTCAGATTGGATGATGGGACAATCGAATGTAATAGCAAAGTATATTATGGGTGATGCGATTTATCCTGCTTTCGAGACAGAAGAAACAATTTGTGCTGGAAATTTCACGAATTACATTTCAACAGTTTACGGACCGGGTACAGTTTACCAATGGTATTTCTTCAATGGCTCAACAACCAACTCGACTTTCCTTGGAAGTAGAGAAGGTGTTGAAGTTGAATTTCAGTTTACATCAGGAGGTCAGAAATTAATTCGTTTGTATGTAGAGACAGAATATGGTTGCTCTGCAACCGTAGATCAAGTAGTAACTGTACTATCTATGAATGATCCTGAATGTCAAAGTAACTTTACTCAAAGTTCATTTAATTTCGATTTAGGAATTAATAATTATGATGAAGTTATTTTAGATTGGACTACGGGTAATGAAGGTACTAACGTATTCTATGAGGTACAGCATTCCTTAGATGGCATTGAGTTCGAGGTCGTTGAAACAGTAACTGGTAAAGAAACAGCAACTGCTGATTACAACTTTGTGCATGAATTTCCATCATTTGGAATAAACTATTACCGCATCAAGCAATACTATACTAATGGTAGCTATAACTTCTCTTCTGTAAAGGAAGCAGTCCTTAAGTTTTCAGATACAAATACGGGTAAGGTCTATCCGAATCCAGCTGAGAACCAGACTACTCTATTAATGTCTGAGCCATTCAGTGTTGAGACAATTATTGAAGTTACCAGTGCTGCAGGTCAGACACTGGAAATAATAACAGTTCCTGCAGGTAGCAGTGAAGTTCAGATCAATCTATCGAATTACAGAGCTGGATATTATTTCATCTATACCAATGAGAAAGGTTTCCGTCAATTAGTTAATAAGGTGCTTAAGATTGTAGACTAACAGGAAAATAAAGTACGAATGATTCGTACGATTAATGATATTAAAGGGCTGCTGGATTTTCCAGCAGCCCTTTTTTTCAGTTCAGATAAAGAACCTAAGCATTCTCCTAATTGACTTATTGAGTCTCAATGCTAGGCCAAAATTAAGTTACTATAAGCAGCGAAAAACATTGATTTTCACCTATTAAATAACAGGTATTAAAAGCAAAAAAAATAGTTTCCCGGCTCAATTGGTCTTAAATTTCTTTTCTAAGTCAAGAACTGAATTAAAAACTAGATGAGCCAAAAAAGTATAAAAACACCTACATATTATAATTAATGACTATATATTGGCATTATTATTGAAACTTTAACACTTTGTACAGATATAGCTAGAAATCGCCATTCTTAGGGGATATCCAGCAAATAATGAAACAAAATGAAAAAAAACATCTGGTCTTTGATGTTACTAGTCTTGCATCAAATCGTCTTAAGGGTGTATCTTGTATATGAACATTGAAATCAATTTAACCCTTACTAGGTTATTGAGGTGAAAGTCTTAGAAAAGAACATATCAACAAAACATAGACACGAAAACTTAATTATTTATAAGTTTTCAATTTCCCTCAGTCACCAGACAACAAAGACTTAAACAAATTTAGTCCCTATGAATAGAAAGAACATCTTAGCCTTAATGGCGATAATGTTGTTACATTTATCCGCCCAGGCACAAATCAAAAAACAGTTTCAGGATTCTTCTGATGCACTAACAACAGTTGTTATTAAAGAAGAGCATCAAAGTGATCTTGACATTTTAAATGAGCAATTTGACCTCGATGAAATGGGCATGCACCAAGTGATTCGAATTACGACAGGTGGTGATGCTGTAGTCGATGCTCCAAAGCCTCAGGTTCCTGAGCAAAGTCCAGAGCCAAAAACAGTCGAAGTAGAACAAGAGATTATTCTTGCAAAGGTTGTTGAAGTAAAGAAAGCCCCAAGAAAAAAGAGGGTAGTTAAAAAAGTAGCAAAAAAGCCAGCAAAGAAAGCAGCCACTGAAGTGAACGTAGGTGGTACATCTGTATCTAATACTGCTACGGTAAAAAGTTCTAATCGTCGAACTGCCTTTAAACCATATTATTCTAAAAAGAGATTCAAGAAAAAGAAAAGAAAAAAGCGTAGTAAGCGTAATAAGAGACGAGGTAGTTGCTACAGTTTTTAATCTGTAGAATTATTTTATATAAAATCCCGAATTGGCTGATAGCTGGTTCGGGATTTATTTTTTGTAAGATGGTAATTTGCTGACGGGAGCTGGACCACGAATCTAAGCGATTACGATTTTTTTCTGTGGACTAGCTTGAGCCTAGTAGGAAATTAAGTACTCCGATCAAGACCCGTTTTATAAGTAGCAAGACAACGTTCTCTGGCAAATTTGTGGTCAACCATAGGTTCTACATATTCGTCGGTACCGTATTCGGGAACCCATTTTTTTAGGTAGACGAATTTTGAATCAAATTTTTTGAGCTGAGATTCGGGATTAAAAATGCGAAAATAAGGTGCCGCATCTGTTCCACAACCAGCAGCCCATTGCCAACCGCCGCTATTACTTGCCAAATCAAAATCCAGTAATTTCTCTGCGAAGTAAGCTTCCCCCCAAGACCAATTAATTAGCAAATGTTTTGTTAGAAAGCTAGCCACAATCATGCGTACTCGGTTGTGCATAAAGCCAGTGGCGTTCAGCTCACGCATTCCAGCATCAACGATTGGATATCCCGTCATGCCATCACACCATTTTTGAAAGTCGTTTGTATCAGTACGCCATTCGATCCATTTGTATTTTTCTCTAAAAGGTCCCTTGACTACATGTGGAAAATGAGAAAGAATTGATGAATAAAAATCTCGCCAAATTAATTCACTAAGATATGTTTCATTCAAAACTTCTGCAGCACGAGCTTTTTTACGAATACTGATTGTACCAAATCGAAAATGAATTCCCAACTTAGAAGTTCCATTAATAGCTGGGAAATTTCTTTGTTCTGTATATTTTTTAATAATGGACCTAGGTACTTCCTTTGAAAATATTTCCAGATCAGACCTTTCAAAACCCATACTCTTTAAGCTAGGAATTTTGCTTTTACTTGATACTTTAGCAAAATTTGAAAAGTACTTTTCAGTTGGATATGATTGAAAATAGTAGCTCAGCGTTTTTTTCTCTTCCTTCACCAGCTTGGTCGCTAGTTTAGCTTTCCAAACTCGGCTATAAGGTGTAAAGACTACATAAGGTGTATCATCTTTTTTGAGTACTTCGTCTTTTTCAAAAATCACATGATCCTTAAAAGTATGAAAATCAATTTCGTTTTCCTTGAGTAGACTTCTTACAGATTCATCCCGTTGAAGTGCATAAGGTTCATAGTCGCGATTCGTGTAGACTCCATCGATTTTATGCTTTTTCAGTAATTCCTTCCAAACCTCTAATGGCTTTCCAAACTTGACAACTAAGTTAGCCCCCAAATCAGCAAGCTCAGTACTCAAAGTATTCAAAGTATCGTGAAGAAAAGTAACACGAGCATCTTTGGAGTCATTGAGTTTTGATAAAATATCAACATCAAAAATAAAAATTGCTTGAACGTTTTTTCCTTTTTTAAGCGCATGATATAAACCTGCATTGTCCTCCAAACGCAAATCTCTTCTGAACCAAAATATATTAATATTTTTCATAATTTAACCGTATTAGAATTCCCAAATTAGTATTTTTTCAAAAAAAAATAGTTGAATATTTCCTTAATGTAGATTTTACACCTACTTTGATGCAGATTTTTATTTTATCAAAGGCCTGAATACTTGATCAAAAAAGGAGGCTTGCTCAACAACAAGAACTAAAACATCTGATCTAGTTAAATGTTTTTGATAAAATGGTTTAAATTAAATGGTATGTTTTATACCTCCCCTCAATACTTCGTAAATTACTAACTACAAATCAATTTACAGTAACGATAAAATTTACAAATGAAAGATTTTAATTTAAGCACGCTTGATCTAAGTATAATGATCCTGTATGGTGTATTCATTATTGGATATGGGATCTACCATTCCAAAAGAGCTTCATCTGAGGAATATTTTCTTGGAGGAAGGAGTTTAACTTGGCCAGTCGTAGGTATTTCCCTGTTTGCCGCCAACATCTCGAGTTCCACGCTGATTGGTTTAGCAGGTTCAGCTTATCTGCTGGATATGACCGTTTACAATTATGAATGGTATGCCGTCTTGGTCTTGGTTTTCTTTGCCATATTCTTTTTACCATTTTATTTGAGGAGTGGCGTATATACGATGCCTGAATTTTTGGAAAAACGATATGACGCTCGCTCTAGATACTACTTTTCGTTTATCACCGTAGTGGGAAACATATTAATAGATACAGCAGCTGCACTATACGTAGGTACCCTTGTACTAGGTTTAATTTTCCCTAGTTTAGAACCATGGATTGTTATATTCATTCTCGCAGCTTCGGCAGCTGCCTACACTATTCCTGGTGGATTAAACTCTGTAGTTAAAACAGAGGTGATTCAAGCCATTGTATTAATTTTCGGATCTTGCATTCTGACTTGGTACGGGCTGACTGCTGTTGGTGGCTGGGAAGGTATGGTAACACAACTCGATGAGTTAAAAGCTGCTGGAATTACCGATAAGGATGCGAGTGAGGCCATGAGTATTATAAGGGATAACGATGGCGAATGGTGGAAACAATATAGCAGTCCAATCGTTCCTTGGTGGGGACTAATCACTGGTGTTCCTTTACTTGGCTTTTATTTTTGGGCCAACAACCAATTTATGGTTCAACGTGTACTGAGTGCCAAGAGCTTGAATCATGGTCGTTGGGGAGCTTTATTTGCAGGTTTGCTTAAACTACCAGTGATCTTTATCATGGTAATTCCTGGTGCCATTGCATTCTTGCTATTTAGAGAAAAAGAAGTGGCCTTTCAAACGACTAGTGGGCTATGTAAAAACCTAGCAGACTGTACGGATTTCACTTATCCTACATTGATTTTTGAATTGCTACCTTCAGGTTTACTCGGTTTGGTTGTAGCTGGTTTGCTTGCCGCAATGATGAGTAGTATCTCTGCAACGTTTAACTCTGCCTCTACACTAATCACGATGGATTTTGTCAATAAGTTTAGACCAAACATGACCAGTAAGCAGTTAGTTCGAAGTGGCCAAATTTCAACTTTAGTTTTAGTAATCCTAGCTTCTTTGTGGGCGCCACAGATTGGTAAGTATGGTGATTTGTTCCGCTACCTTCAAGACATTCTTGGATACATTGCTCCTCCGATTGTTTCTACCTTTATTCTTGGTTTATTTTGGAAACGAGCGACTAGTACAGGAAGTTTTGTAAGTCTTATTTTTGGAATGGTGATGGCAGCAATCTGGGTGTATGGTATCGTAACTGAAATTGATTATTGGTTCTTCCAATTACATTTCCTACTACGTACAACCGTATTATTTGTACTCTGTTTGATTGTACATATTGTTGTTAGTTTAACAAGTGAAAGTCCTGCGGCTGAAAAGTTAAAGGGTATGGTTTGGACACCAAAACTTATTGCAGAAGAGACCGCAGAATTAGCTTCATTACCTTGGTATTTGAATTATCGATACCAATCTGTTATTCTTTTGATTATAACTGCTTTGGTAGTTGGGATGTTTATATAAGGAAATTGGAGGTGGAAATTCGGAGGTGAGGAGTTTTCTCACTAACGAATTCTGAAACGCTACATAGATAATTCAAGTGATTGAATTTATGTTCTTACTGCCTCTTTAGTAGAACTCCTTAGATATACTCAGACAAATAAAAAGCGCGGATCAGTTTTACACTGACCCGCGCTTTTTATTTTATTAATTATTTTCTAGTCTTTAACTGGAGCAGGAGCAGTTGTATTATTGTAGCGATTCACATCGGCCATACGATTAGAAGGATCAATTTCGATAGTGCTGACTTCCTTCAAATCTAAGTTGATGCTTGCTTCATAAGTTGGGTGTGTCCATGGCCAATCTTCCAAAACATTGTAGCTCATCTCAGTTGTTTCCTGTGGCTTTTCGCCTCGCATAATTCTCAAAGGAATGTAATAAAGGTGCTTAGAGCCATCCTTCATGGTTACTACCAAATCTACTGGCATTGGCATTACACCTTCCTTTTTCAAACTAACTGTAAATGATTTTGCTCCTTTATTCTTTTTCTTTTTTCTTCTCTTGTTACGTCTTTTCTTTTTCTTATCCGTTTCAATTGACAATGGTTTTCCCAAAGCTGTTGCAGATACAGTACCATCTTCATCGTATTCAAAAGAAACAGAGGAGTCTTCATTACCATAACCTCCAATGGAGTAATCAATCATGTGTGTTGATCCAATCCAGTATTCTCTGTACCAGTCTAGTTCCAAGCCAGATTCTTTTTCCATAATTCGGATAAAGTCATTTGGGTTTGGGTGCTTGAATTTCCAAGTATCAAAGTACTTGAGCATACCACGATCAAATGTTTCTTCGCCGATGATGTACTCCAATTGATGTAGGAAAACAGCACCTGTCACGTAAGAAGCGACAGAATAAGCGCTATTGGTATTATAGTGATCAGAATGAGTTGTTAGTGGCTCTGCTCGTCCACTTTTTGCGAAATTTGCATAACCTGTATAACTACCAGCATGTGGGTTTTCACGAACTGAAGCTCCAGGAAGTGCTTCAATTTTTGCGAGGTGATTCATCACTTCATTGGAAGCGTAGCTAGTAAAACCTTCATCCATCCAAGAGTATAAAGCTTCGTTGGTACCCAGCATCATTTGAAACCAAGAGTGCATCCATTCGTGAACAGAAACACCTACTAGACTTCCCAAGCTACGGTTACCCGTAATCAAAGTTGCCAAAGGATACTCCATTCCACCATCACCACCTTGAATAAAGGCGTATGATTTGTATTGGTATTTCCCGTAATTCTTATTGATGAATGTCAGTGCCTTATCCATGATACCTGGAAGCATTTTCCACGTTGTTTCTGTATTTTCATTTTCTTGGTAAAAACAGTGAATCATCACGCCTGCTTCTGTCATATGCTTGGTATGCTTGTAGTCACGATCCGCTGCCCATGCAAAATCAATAACGTTTGGAGTTTTGAAATGCCATTTTAGTTTTTCACCAGAAGGACGAGACACCGTAGCACCTTCTTTTTCATAACCATAACCTATTTCATTTGGATTCTGCAGGTAGCCACCTGCTGCAACCACATAGTCTTTATCCATACTTATCTTCACATCGAAGTCGCCCCAGATTCCGTGAAACTCACGACCAACATAAGGATTGGCGTGCCAGCCTTGATAGTCGTACTCACACAAACGTGGATACCATTGCGACATAGAATAGTCGATTCCTTCTTTATTGTCACGACCATTACGACGAACTTGTACAGGTACTTGAGATTCAAACTCCATTTCCAGCGTCGCTTTTTTACCAGATTTAATCGGCTTGTTTAGTTGAACTTCGAGGATTGTTCCTACTACCTCAAATTTTACAGATTTACCGTTGTGCTTTAGTGATTTGATTTTGTGATAACCTATTTCATTTTCATTTAAAGATGCGATCCGATCACCAACTCGAGCGTCAGCGTCAGCGATGGTTCTAGAACGAACGTCCATCATACTGTTTGGTTGGAAAGCATTGAAGAATAAATGATAGAAAACCTGCTTGAGATCGTCTGGAGAATTGTTGGTGTAAACAATCTTTTGCTTACCAGTAAACTGATGTTTAGTTACATCGAAATCAATATCCATTTCGTATTTGACAGCTTGCTGCCAACGATCGGAGCTTTGTGCATTTGCAGAGGAAAGGATAAATATCAGGCAGATACTTATCATAAAAGTGATCTTATTCATAAAGTGATTTTTTATTTATTTTTTCTTAAGTAATTCAAAAATTAAGTTTACTACTAGCTTGAGCGCCTCTTTAATTTTTATTGTTGTTTTATAAGGAGGAGCTCTTTAAAGCTAATTTTATTTTGCCTTAGGCAATTTCTTCTCGCTCTACCGGACCATAACATCTTGTCCAATCTTTCCAGCCATATTTCTTGGAACAAATCAATATAAAAACTGCAGCTGCAACAAAAAATATCGGTAACATCAAATTGATATTTACTTCTGCCATTTTAAATAAGGCTGGAGTTTGTAAGGCAGAGCTACTAAACGTAACGAAAACAGCGGAATAAATATTGGTAGCGGCGTGTATCCCGAGCGCTAATTCTAAAGAGTCATCCATGAGTGTAATGATGCCCAAAAACAGGCCAGTACCAATGTAATAAGACATCATAGTGAAAAGACCAAATTTTCCTACCTCTGGATTCATCAAGTGCAGTGAGCCGAAGATGATGGAAGTTATGACTAAAGGTATCCATCTCATTGTAGAAATAGAGGCAAAACCTTGCATCAAATAACCTCGTATAAACAGTTCCTCAAATGATGTTTGAACGATCAGAAATGTAAAAGCTATTGCTAAGAGTATCCAGAATTGACTAGGGTCAAAATTAAAGGTATAGTTTCCCGGATCCATGAGATAGAAAATAAATTCCATGCCAATGGACATCAACATCCAAATCGAAAAGGCAAAAAGGATTTTCCCCCAATTGATAGACGGAGCGGCAGTTATCAATGTCTTGAAAGGACGTTTGTGTAAAAATTTAACAAAAATCCACAGTGCAATAAAGGCAGTGACAAAGGTCAATAAAATCAGAACCAGTGTATAATTAAGACTCATCCCGATGCTAGTGAAGTCCAAGGTTTCCGATATATCTAGCAGTGCGCCAGGATCGAAATTACCGCCATTATTTTCGGTCGTTTTTTGAACGAGAGCTAGGGTGAGTGGAATTTGACCAATCAGTAAGTAGGCTATGACTACACCTATCACTGTGATGATGTATCTCCATAAGTCATTCTCCCCTCTTTTGTATAATCCTAAAAACATAAATTTGAAAGTAAATAAGTTGGGAATGGAAAGCAAGGAGCTTATAAAATTTCCCGCTTTCGTATCCCCTTGGATATAAATAATTTGAAGACGGGCAAATATAAGGAATATAGTTAAGGTTAAAACTAATGGTCAAAGTTTGCTTGTTCTAGTTCCGCTAAGGCTCAAAACTACCTATCTGAGCAGTATCTAAAGCATTTTGGCAACAGCCATAAACATATTATAGATTAAGTGAATATAATTTGAACTTATCTCTAAAAGTCATACATTGCATCAAATTGAACACTATAAATGTTTTTGTACAACATAATTAATTGACTTACAATAACATACGTCATATTTGTTAATTAAGAACATTAGAAACACTAAGAAAATGGAAGACCAGAAAGAAGCAAAACTCGCGATATATTGGGATTTTGACAATATTCACATCTCCGTCAAAAACCTAGACAAGAAGAAACAAAAAATTCATTATAAGCAAGAACCTAAGGTGCTTGACATTACCTCTATTATGCAGTTTGTAGCGTCATATGGTGACGTTAGTGTGAATAAAGCTTATGCGGATTGGACTAGCTTTGTCAACTACAAAGAGTCATTTCTGGATTATTCAGTAGATTTAATTCAGCTTTTCCCTCGAGGTAGCCACTCTAAAAATGGCGCAGATATTCGTATGTCGCTTGATATTTTGGATGACCTTAATGATTTCCCTCACCTTACTCATTTCTGTATTGTAGGTGGTGATAGCGACTATATTGCTGTGGCACAAAAGATTCGTCAGCATGGAAAGTACATCATTGGTATTGGTGCAGAGTCAACTTCCAACGGTTACTTTGTAAAGGGCTGTAATGAATTCAAATTTTATAAAACGAT
This sequence comes from uncultured Saprospiraceae bacterium, assembly GCA_937921775.1. Classification (GTDB taxonomy): domain Bacteria; phylum Bacteroidota; class Bacteroidia; order Chitinophagales; family Saprospiraceae; genus CALGLS01. Next base: position 4,261 of record CAKZUK010000244.1, on the reverse strand, counting down.
TCTTGCTAAGTCTGGTGAGCGTAATTCTGATAAGATTTTGGATGAATTGAAGGCGACTAGAGATGAGAAGAAAACGCGTAAGTTGCTTAAAACGGCTGTTCGAAAACTACTCAATCAATACAATACTGATTTTGTTTACAAAGCTCAATTGAAGCCGATGATTCGTCGTTTGGACACTCGCTTTGATGAAGGTAACTACGGTTATAGAACTTTCACTGAGTTCATTAATGCGCATAATGATATTTTGGATATTACGGATGGAGAGTTTGATCAGGTTATTAAACTTAAAAAATAAATCTCGGCAGATTCGAAAATTGCAATTAGGTTGCAGTTTCAAATGCAGTGACGTTTTTACTTGGCTTTTTATAAATTTATAAAACTGCGTTAAGATAAAAATTAGGAAAATCTCAGAGATGCGTAGCTTCGTATTTGTGAGGTTTTTTTATGCCTTAACTTAATGGTTAAACGCTAGCAAACCGAAGAATTCACCTCCAATTCATAACAATAAAAGGGACTCCTATCCTTATGGAAATAACAGAGTCCATCTGCTAATAGATATCCCAATTTTTTATAAATATGATTTGAAGCTGGATTCCCTGTAAAGGCATCTAGGCGAATGACATCGTAGCCCTGTTGAAGCGCATAGTGTACCGCATATTGGGTTAACAACTTACCAAAGCCCCTACCCTGTGCATCAGGATGAACTGCCAAGCGATGAATGACTAAGACCTTTTCCCCTGAGATAGACCAGTTTATTTTTTTGTATTGCTCGTCTTGTTGTTCATTGAGTGTGATGGTGGCAAGGCAGTTATCGTTTTCCTTGATTACGAAGCATTCTTGCTTTGCAATGTCGGCAGAAGCAGTTGCTTCATTCGGGTAAGTATAATCCCATTGTTTGATTCCGGCCTCCAGCATAGCATCCGTACAACGAATGAAAAGCTGAAGCAATTGAGGGATATCTGCAAATTCGCCAATCTGGATATTGTTAAAGCTTATATTTTCAGACAAAATGAGCGTATTTTGAGTTCTAAATAGATGAATTAAAATTGAACTGAAAAGTAAATTAAAAAACAGCTAACACACACATAGTCTGTGACTTATGGCATATTTTTTTTCATTTTTATCTCAATTTTCATATCGATAATCATTTTAATTTTAATTTTCATTAGCGACAGGTCATCAAATATCTACTATTTCGCTGAAATTCCATTAAATTTGCAGGAATTCAATAAAAAAATACAATGAACAATAATAAGATACAATTACGAGGAGGTTTGGTCATCGCTATCATCGCGTTTGCGGCATTGAGCCGTTTGATCCCTCATCCATGGAATTTCACACCAATTGCAGCTATCGGCTTATTTGGTGCGGCTTACTTTTCGAAGAAGTCATGGGCATTAATTATTCCTTTTGCTGCTTTGTTTATCAGTGATTTATTGGTCAACAATATCTACTACCCTATTTTCTTCCCTGAGTTTTACAATGGCTTTAGCTTAATGTCTGCTGGCTGGTACTGGTACTACGGTGCCTTTGCATTGATCATCGGTCTTGGTTTCTTAACTTTAAATAAAGTAAAGCCTATGGCGTTGATTGGTACTGGCATAGGTGCTTCTATCATCTTCTTTTTGGTCACTAACTTTGGCACTTGGCTAGCGTATCCTGCTATGTATGGTTCATCTCCTGCTGGCTTGTTGGCTTGTTATACTGCTGGTATTCCTTTCTTTTGGAATACAGTTGCGGGTGATTTATTTTACATTGGAGTAATGTTTGGAAGCTTTGAGTTTTTGAAAAACAGATATCCAAGTCTAGCTTTCAGTAAGTAACTTAGCTTTCTCATTTTCTTGTGGAAGATAAAGACAAAATAGAGTCGAAGACTCCTAAGCCTTTGGTTGAAGGAGTGGATTTCTACATGGAGAAGGGATTCTTTGTGTTGACGGAAAAGTATTTGAAGGAGCGTGGTTATTGCTGTGGGAATGGCTGTCGGCATTGTCCCTACGGCGGCGGCGGCGGCAAAGCTGCTGAATAGGAATCGAAATTAGAACCTGTCTGCCCGCCAGGCAAGATTAGAATGGCCTTCTAACGTGGCGCGCGAATCGCGGGAACATTCTAATTTCGATTCTAATTCTTCAGTTATTTCATCACCAATAATTTATGGCTCAAGGTTTCTTCTTCGGTGATCAAAACAAGCATATAAAATCCATTATCAAGCTGTGTAGGCAGGCAGACTGACATCTGAGATATAGCCTATCCAAAGGTGAGCTTATTCTAGTTCCAACTCATTCGGGATACTCAATCCGAACATGATGTATACTCTTCAATAGTTTCTTAAATTCTTTCTTGCAGTCATCTAGTTCTCTAAAAGTGAGATTACTTTTCTCCAACTGACCTTGAGTTATCTTTCCTGCAACAATCTTTTCTACCAAATCGTCAATATCTTTTTCGGCTGGATCTTTCAGACTTTTAGAGGCAGCCTCTAGGGAATCTGCAAGCATCAGAATGGCCTCTTCTTTGGTACGTGGCCGTGGACCAACGTAACGGAAAATCTTTTCGTCTACCTGCCTGTCAGGATATTTGTTGACATAGTTGCGGTGAAAATATTCGACACGAGTAGTACCATGATGGGTTTTTATGAAATCAATTAGCACCGATGGTAAACCATTCTTTTTGGCCAAAGCCACACCATCAGAAACATGTCCGATAATTGCTTTTGCAGATTCCAACTCATTAAGCTCATCATGAGGGTTTTTGCCACTTTGGTTTTCTATAAAGAAATGTGGCTTGGAAATTTTACCAATATCATGATACAAGGCTGCTACTTTTACCAAGAGTTGATCTGCTTTTATTTTGGTGGCGGCAGCTTCCGCTAAGTTGGCTACTTGTAGAGAATGCTGTAAGGTGCCCGGTGCTTTGATAGATAACTCTCGTAATAAGGGACGGTTCATATCAGATAATTCCACTAAGGTAATTGGCGAAATAAAACCAAACAATCGTTCCAACAAAGGCACCAATGGATAAGCCAATAAGGTAAACAAAATATTGAGGAATATCCATGTGTAGATGGACCAGTCTATATCCTGAATCGATCCTTTTTCAATCAATGACAAACCTAAAAAACCTAAGGCATAAGCCATAAAAATAAACAACATGGAACGGAAAAACCGCGTCCAATCTCTCACTTCTATGCTTGACAAAATAGCTACCAGCCCTGCCAATATTTGCAAAAAGGTAAACTCATATCCTTCTGAGGATAAGAAACTCGCCACCAATACTATAATCACGTGTGTAACAAAGGCCAAGCGTTCATTGAAAAATATTCGGATAACAATGGGGGCAATACAAAATGGAATTAGGTAAGCGCTCAGTCCTGCACTCGTCTCTACCACGTATACAATGTAGCTGTACAAAACTACCCACATCAACATAAAAAGTACACTCTTGAATTTGGCAAATACTTCCTTCGCTTGAAATTGTAGATATAAAATAAATACTCCAATAATCAAACTAGTCAACACAAAGTAACCTAGGAATACACCAAGCCACGACTTTTGCTTGGTCACCTCCATTTCGTATTGATCCTTATAGGAAATCAGGGATTGGTAAATATCATCTGTAACGATTCCATCACGAGCTATAATCAAATCTCCTTTACGAACCATCCCTCGGGTGGGCGCAATGAGTTTGAGTTGCTCCGTCTTAAATTTTGTGGTAAGCGTATCGTTAAAAAAAACGTTTGGTGTAAATAATTCTGAAAGCAAGGGGATCAAAAACTCCGCCTCACGCAGGCGACTATTGAAAAGCGAATCAGTAATCCAATCATCCGTCTCACTGCTTTTCAGAAAACTTTGAGTAGTTCGTTTGGTTGTTGTATTTCCCTGACGCAAATTGATCACAAACTTTCCATCTTTGTCTTGATGATCTGCAGTCAACTGGAGCACTCCCTTGGTATACACCCGTTCAATCAGCCGATTACCAAATCGCAAATAGACATCCGAACGATTGAGCACGTCAAAGTATTGACCACCATCACGGACTTCATTTAGCTGCTGATTGAAAGCTTCTCGAAATTCTTGTTTTTTATTTCGGGGCACCTCTCCTACCATTTCATAGTAAGGTGTAAACTGCATTTCTGCTAAAGCTAGTTCTTTCTTGACTTCATCCTCTGGCTTCATGATCGCAAAATCAAAGGGAGCTGTGAGGTCATCATAGCGCCAACTTTGTCCTTTTGCAAAATCATATTTGAAACGTACATTATTGGGAAATA
>CAKZUK010000243.1 GCA_937921775.1 uncultured Saprospiraceae bacterium | reverse complement strand
GCGCAAAGCGAAACAAAACCAGACTTCTCCAAAGAAATAGACGAACAAGTTTGGGAGCCATTTAAAGAAGCTTACGCAAATTATGATGCGGGGCAGTACATCGCCTTGCATACCGAGGATGTGCTGCGAATAACGAAGTGGGGTGGAATTAAAAAAGGAGAGGCCTTCCGAGAAGGAATTCAGAAAAATTTTAACAGGGAAGATAAGCTCAAGCATCAACTTGAATTTCAGTTTGAACACAGAATCCATTCAACGGATGTTGCCTACGAAGTTGGTTATTATAAAATGCTGCGAATTACAAAAGAAGGAAAGTCGGAAGAATATTATGGACGATTCCATGTAGTCCTGAAAAAGATAGCTGGTATTTGGAAAATCACTCAAGATTGGGACACTGGAAATATTAATGGCCATGAAGTAACTGCCAAAGATTTTCAACGCCTCGAAAATCCAGTTGAACCAATAACAAAAACACAAGAACAACTTGATGGTCTATACCTGACAAAAGTAGCCAGTCTAGATAGTATTCTTGAGAACTTATACGGTGTCATTTCTGGTGAAGCAGGGGAGGAGCGCGACTGGGATTTGTTTCGTTATTTGTTTAAGTCAGATGCGAAGCTGATCCCTTCCAGTAAAAACAGAAAGGGTAAAGTTAGCTGTAGCTACATGGCTCCTGCTGATTACGTACAGTTGACGGGAAAGTGGTTGGTGGAAAATGGTTTTTTTGAAAAAGAGATTTTCCGAAAGGTAGAAACTTTTGGGAGTATGACACAAGTCTTTAGTACCTATGAAGCTTTCAAATCTGAAAAAGATGAAGCGCCGTTTATGCGAGGGATCAACAGTATCCAACTATTGAATGATGGTAAGCGCTGGTGGATTGTCAATATTTATTGGACGCAGGAAACGCCGGAAAACGTTTTGACTGAGGAATATTTGAAGCGGTAAGCTGGACTTTTATGTCTACTTCGGCTTTGCTCAGTGTGCGTCGCTCAATTTGTTAATCTCATTTGTGAATTAGAAGGTCGATAAGCCTGTCTGATCTATTTGGCTAAGGAGACAGACACTTCGGCGGAACGGCCAGTGATTGCTGAGCTAAGTCGCCTACATTCTTTCGATTTGGCTATAGTTGCCAATTGAAAAGAATACTTTTATAGTAGCACCGGCTGAGTATTGCCTAAATTAAGCTAAAACAAAAAATCCCAAGCTCAACTAAGAGCCTGGGGTTTTTATATCCTAAAGACAAAAAAGAATTAATCCTTCTTAGTCATTTCAATTTTGTTAAGCAATAATGCCGCCTTCATCAAGAAGTCGTCATGGTGCTCTCTAAACTCCTGATGCACCATCAAAAGGCGAGCTGCATCCCAAGCCGCTGACTTAGGAACAATCTGCTTCGCTGCAATCGGGTGCAAACGGTATTGGCAGTTGTTGGAGCGAATATGTGTATCACTCACGGCGAAACCAATGACCTTCGCCAGCTTGTTCAAGGAGAACAAGTAGTTGGTTTCTTTAGTGATATCTTTTTGAAGATCCTGGATGAATTTTCCATGGAAATCCACGAAGGATTTTTCGCATAGGAAAATGTCTCTACGACCATCAAAAGTGATGATATCACGGAAGCGATATTTTCGGAAGTTTTTCATGAAAAACCCTTTCACCCATTTCTTCCCAGGTCGGAGGAAATAAAAGGCTTGATCGAGTTCTCTCTCGTTGAGTTGGAATTCTTCGTCGAAAGGTTTGGTACGTCGGGATCTCATGTTGTATACCTCTCTGACTTTTCCGATAGTGTTACCTAGTTCGTTGGTCTTTGAGAATACGTTCACGATGTCCACGTCAGCACCTACATTCATGCTTTCAAGGAAAATTCGGTTTGTTGTTGGCTCGAAAACTAAGAGTGATACTTCGCTAATTGCGTAAAAGTTTGGGTATCCTCCGTAAATGTTTCCGTATTTGAGTTCTAAGAATGCAATGTTGTCCACGGCTAAAATAGTAAGTTAAATAAAACAAGTTATTGGTAATGACACCCCAATATATTAAATATTGTAGTAATCTACCAGCAAAGGTAATGAATTAAACAAATAAAAAACGCCCGCTTTCGTAAATCTTTTCATCATCGGCGTATATTTCCCCTCCATTCTTCATATTTCCGATCATATCCCAGTGTACAGATGAAGTATTTTTGCCGCCACATTGTAGGTAACTTTGGCCAATTGCCATGTGCACGGTACCTCCAATCTTCTCGTCAAAGAGAATATTCTTTGTCATTTGCTGAATGTTGTAGTTTGTACCTACTGCAGCTTCCCCAAAACGGCGCGTGCCCTCTATACTAAAAATGTGATCGAGGAAGTTTTTTCCACGTTTTGCTTCCCACTTTTCAATAAAACCATCTTTTACCCACAAAGTGACATCTTCTACTTCGTTACCCATGTAAATGCAAGGATAAGAAAAATGAACTACGCCATTTACGGAGTCCTCTACCGGTGAAGTGTACACTTCTCCAGAAGGCATATTCGTTTGCCCATCAGAGTTAATCCAAGTACGGCCTTTTGTAGAAAATTGTATATCGATTCCCTCTCCTTTGTAGTGAATCTTTTCGCGCGAGTTGAGCACGTCTACAATTTGCTGTTGATGCTTACGAACAGCCAACCACTCTGATACCGGATCATCCTTAAAAAGATTACAGGCATTGAAGACAAATTGTTCGTAATCTTCCAATGACATACCCGCATTTTGTGCAGCAGCCATCGTAGGGTACTGACACAGGTTACGTTTTAAATCACGAGTTGCTGTTCGACTAAAATACGTTTGATTTATTTCGGACAATGCTTTGCTAGCTCTTTTTGCCTTGTCTCCATTGGTACCACTATTCTCAAAAAGATTGAAAGGAGCACGGATGTAAAGGTAGGCATCAAAGTCATTCATCGCTTTTTTAAAAAAGGGAGATACATAATCTAACTGCTCGTCGCCTGCTTCATCCAGAAATATTTTTCGCTTTCCACGAAATTCCAAATCTATCTCTACATGTGCTCCAGCCTTTATCGCCTCGCGATACACTTCACGGATAAGTGGCTCCGCTAGCGTTGTACTTTTGACGAGTAGTTTGTCGCCAGGTTTTATTTCTACGCAGTACTTGACTAGTAGATTGGCGTATTTGGATAGAATGTTATTCATTGTCTAATTTTGTTAATTCAAAAATTAAGATCATCGCCCAAGGCGGCGATCAAACTGGTCATAAACGAGACGACCTCACCGTACAGCGATCTGACAAGGCAGCGGTATGATCACTCTACCAAAGCTTAGCTTGATAAGGATACCGTACCTCATACAAATCTAAAATCAATTTCTGCATCTTCTCCCGTAGCTCACTGATATTTTCTTTAGTGATGGCGGATACAAAAATATTATCAGCGTCGTATTGATTTCTCAGGTTTTGCTGAAGCTCCGTTTCAATGTTTTCTTTAACCTCACTTTCTAGGTAATCGTCAAAATATTTTTCGCGATACAAGTCAATTTTATTGAAAATATACAAAACGGGTTTGTCTTGTACGTTTAGTTCAAGCAAGGTTTTGTTGACAGTAGCAATATGATCTTCGTACTGCGGATGGGCTATGTCTACCACGTGTAATAGTAAGTCGCTTTCGCGAACTTCATCCAATGTAGATTTAAAACTTTCAATTAAGTGATGCGGTAGTTTTCGAATGAAACCAACTGTATCCGAAAGTAGAAAAGGCATGGTGCCGAAGACCACTTTTCGGACGGTAGTGTCAAGTGTCGCAAATAGTTTGTTTTCAGCAAAGACATCGGACTTACTAATTCGGTTCATCAAAGTAGATTTACCAACATTGGTGTACCCAACTAAAGATACACGAATGAGGTCACCACGGTTCTTTCGACGAGTGAAATTTTGTAAATCAATCTTTTCCAATTTCTTTTTGAGTAAGGCAATCTTATCTCTTACGATACGTCTATCCGTTTCAATTTCCTTTTCACCCGGTCCTCTCATCCCGATTCCACCTCGCTGGCGCTCAAGGTGCGTCCAAAGTCCACGTAGTCGAGGAAGTAGATACATCATTTGTGCCAGATCCACCTGTGTTTTTGCCTGCGCAGTTTGTGCTCTGCTTGCAAAAATGTCAAGGATAAGTGTACTACGATCTACGATTTTTACTTTCAAGATCTCTTCGATGATTCCCACTTGTTTTCCGCTAAGGTCATCATCAAAAATTACCAAACTGATTTCCTCGTGTTCTTCCACATATTTAGCGATTTCCTCCATCTTACCAGAACCCACAAAAGTCCGCTTGTCAGGATGTTGCAACTTCTGTACATACCGCTTCTTCGTCACAGCTCCCGCAGTCAAAGCAAGGAACTCCAGTTCATCTAGGTATTCGGTAACTTGTTCCTCCGATTGTCCTTGATAGATCAAACCTACAAGGAGGGCATATTCTTTTTTTCTTTTCAGGCCTTTTTTTTCCTTATCGCCCAGATTCCATTCGTTGTTACTCATATATTATATTTCAGATTATTCCCCGATTTGCAATCGGGGTTATTTGTTTTTGGAATGCTAACTAGCAATTTTATTTCTCTGCTGCTTATCGATCTTTGTTAGGTTTAACAAGAATGCGAATAAGCATAGTGAAGACTGAACGTTTGCACTGACTGTAGTGGAAGTGTGGAAAAAGTTAAATTCTACCGTCTAATCCACCTTACTGGGTTCATCCGTTTCTTCCCATTCCAAACCTCAAAGTGTACCTCTGAGGTGTTTGATTTTTCATCTATGCTTAAACGGCCAATACTTTGATTTGTTTTCACCCATTCACCTTTATTCACCGTGACTTCTTCAAGGTTAGAATAAACCGTGTAATACTTGCCGTGTTTTATGATCGTCATGTAATTAAAACCGGGGATAAACTGTACACCCGATACTTCGCCACTAAAGACTGCGCGTACATTTGCGCCTGGAGCAGTTTGTATATCAATGCCATTATTAGTGATCTTGATTTTCTTTAATGTTGGGTGTGGCTGGTTGCCAAAATGCCCAGTAATAATTCCCTTCTTTACTGGCCATGGGAGTCGTCCTCTGTTGGCAGTAAATGTTTTGCTCAAATTTTTAGCTTCAGGTCGGGCTTCACTTGGCTTTGATTTGTTTTTTGATTTCGTATTTGATTTTATACGAGCTTCCGGGTTACGAGCTTGTTTTCTATTGAGGGTTATTTCCGTTCGGATGATATCTTCAATGGCATCATTGAGTTGGTTGTGGCTGCGTTGTTTACCTGTCAGGTCTGCTCGGATGCGCTTTTCATCTTTCTTAAGTGATTTGAGAATATTGTTTTTATTTTCTTTTTCGATGAGCAATTTATTGGCTTGTTCTTCTGCTTCCACGATTAGTAATTCCTTCTCCTGACGTTGTTTGCCTAGTGCGTTTATTTTACTGCTGAGTGTTTCTTTGGTTTGAACAATCAATTCTGCCTGCTTTTGACGGAAGCGATCATACTGCTTGATGTACTGCCAACGTTTGAAAGCTTGATTAAATTCCTTGGCGGAAAAAATAAAAAGCAACTTGCTGTTGTTGGTCTTTTGGCGATAAGCCTGACGGGCCATTTCACCATATTCTTGCTCTAAGTTATTGATGTCTTCATTGAGCGCATCTACCACACCTTTGGTGCGAATAATGTTGCTGTCAACGAGTACTAATTCACGATTAAGAACTTGAACCAACTCTTCGCGTTTATTGATCTGAGACTGTAAGGTATAAAGACGGTTGAGTGCTGCCGCTTTACTGCGAGTCGTGGTTTTTAGCAAGTTGTTGGCGATTTTGATGTCGCGCAGCAGTTGCTTGCGTTCATTTTCCAGATTCTTACGACTTTGAGCAGTACAGGAGGTGCTGGCCAGTAGTAGACAGGCGCAGAAGAGTATGGTGATCGGAATTAAATTTTTGATAGAAAGCGTCTTGCTCAAATTGCTTACATATTTAGTATTCGCGAAAATACTAAAAAAAAGTGCTTATCGCGTCTGTCTTAGTCGCTTAGAACGAACTTCGGAATGAAAATTAAAAGTAAGCGTAAAATGAAAGCTTCCTCAATCGCGTAAATAGCAAGATATTTATAACAGTCATTGACTGTAGTTATAAGACTTTCCGAATGAGGTGATTGTTTATTTTACTTGCTTCCCTTCTCTAATCCACGCGCTTATAGTGATCAGGTACTTCAAATTTCAAGCTTACTGGCTGGTTTACTTCTACTTTTGAAAATTCCATTTCCAGAATAACTTCTCCCGTTTGAGGACTTTGAAATTTGAGGTAACGATCATGAGGGAATAAACCTGCTCCGTCGACTTTTCTGTGGTCGCTGTTTTCGATAAGAGCAGTTCTGTTCTGAACAGCCATGTTGAAAGCCATTCGTTCCGGTGCGTAGGAGTAAGCATTTAGCCAGTAGTTTTTGGTCATCTCACCCGGATCTTTTTCACTGATGTGATATTGTTTTTTGTCTACTTCAGTCTTTAGTGATTTAGTGTCAGGTACTAATATCAGGTTACCCAAAAGGATATCCTGCAAGTCATAAAAACTAATAGGTAAGCTGAATTGATTTTGAATCAAGGACATATCAGAAACACGGTATTCGTTTTGAAGTCGATCCAGCATGAAAACAGAATCAGGTGTAATCAATGCGCGAACACCTTCAAAGCCAAACTTCTTGCCTACCAGCCAAATCGCGGAGTCCTTGCGCATTCGAATATAAAGTGTAGCACTTTCAGATAAATCATCGGTTTTGAAATCGATTTTTGATTTGGCACTTAGCCATTCTACATCGATCTTGTCTTGATTGATTTTTTTAACCAGAAACTTGGCAGACTTGTCTTTCACGACGCCAGTGCCATTCGTGTTTTTCTTGCTTCGGCAAGATGAACTTGATAAACCGATTGTGATTGCTATGACTAAAAGAAGGTATTTATTCAAAATATACTGTTTAAAAGGTTGAAGCGTTCTATTACTAGGACGTAGTTGGATAACGTAAAGTTACAGCATAAAGGTTTAAGGAATACTTAAATGTTTGGGGAACGATATTTAATCAGGTAAAGACTATCGTTGGTTATAATTTTAATAGCTTACCACTCTGTAAAACCAATCCATCTTTCTGAACCTGATAAAAATGTAAGCCGGCATTTAAGTGATTCGTTTCAATGCGCTGCATCATTGAACTATTGAGACTATGTTCACTCATTAAAACACCCCGACTATCAAAAAGGTGTAGCGTCGCATCACCAGAAAAGGTGTCATTTGTTTTTATGAAAATATGATCACTAGCTGGTTGTGGGAAAATTTCCCAACTCGTTTGATCAAGCTCAGAAGTAGCAACCAAACCTCGGATGTCAATTATAAAGTCACGGGTGCTAGTGGACAATAAAACACCGTTTCGATATTCCTTCGCACATACGCCAACTATGAAGTCTCCGATTTGCTGACCAATGCCGCTGATTGTTCCGTTGAGATTATTAATGCTGAGCGTAGAGCTGCTTCCCAGTGCTTCTAACTCATTATAACCGGACTCATACTCAACGAACGAATAGGGAGGAGGACAAGCAGGATTTGGCATCACAGCATCACAGGCCTCAGGGTCGCCAGGGAACTGTGGTGTACCTACTGGTCCAGCACCTACAAATGGTTTGGATAATTCGTAAACTATTGAATCGGAATCGCTATCTATTGCATATATATCCTCAATGGTGAAAGCTTCACCTAAGCAAAATTGAACTGGATTGGCTATATTAAAAACAGGACTAGAGTTACAAGAAGTATGAGCTTCAGGACTTAGTTCAATGAACAAAGTGCTTCCCATCTCTCCTGGATTTATCAAGTTAGTTATTTCGTGATTTCGACAACATCTTTGATGAACGAAAAAATAACTGTCGGTTGAAGAAGGTAAAGAAGTGACGAAGCTATATTTTGCAAATTCCAAACAAGCATCACTAGGGTTTATAATGCATTGCTGAGGATTGAGTAGGGTAGTGGTTCCTAACTGGAGGTAAGTGGCGTTTAATAGTGTATAGTTTTGTGTATTGGGATTGCCAGTATAGGTAGCTACGCTTAATTGTGGGTCAAATGGAGCACCTTCACTGTCGCAATCTCTATAAATGGTGAACTCGATTTCGAATTCATCACCACCTAGACAAGTGTAACTTACATGACCACCTGATAGATGATCAGCAAAAAGAATTGAACTTTGAAAAAAGAGGAAAGTAAAAAGGAGACCTTGTGTAAATGTTTTAAATTTCATAACGATTATTATTTTTTTCTAAGTGAGTGATCAAAAATAATAACAAAAGAAATAACGAAAGTATAAACGGGAGTTTATTGTTCGATCAGTTTTTTCTGCGAAATTTTCTTATCCAACATCTCAGAAGTAGAGCCTTTTTCCATAGCAGATTGCCAGTATTGCAAAGCTTCATCGCGATCACCCAATTGAAACAGAATATCCCCATAGCGTTCGAGCGTATCTGGATATTTGTCACCACCATTTTTTAGTGCTTTGCCAGTCCATTCCTTGGCAGTTTTGTAGTCTTTCAATTTGTAAAGAACCCAGCCATAAGTATCCTGATAACTTCCATTGTCAGCTTTTAGTTTGTTGCAACGTTCTGCCATTTCTTTGGCAAGGTCCAGTTTTTCATTGCGCTGTGCGAGGTGGAAGCTATAGCTATTGAGTAGACCAACGTTGTCGGGATTGATTTCTAGTGCATCTTCAAAAGCCTTGTCAGATTTCTGAAATTTGCGTAAAGCGTAATAAGATAAACCAAGTCGATAGTATAAGTCATGTTGCAAGGCAGGATCTTTTCGCGACATCATGATCGCTTGTTTGAAGGCATCTACAGCATCTTCCTGTTTTGCGATTTCACTATTGGCAATGCCATTGAAGTAATAGCAGCGAGGTTGATTTGGGAAAATATCCATAGCACGATTGCTTACTGTACGTAGTTCTTCGAAGTCCTTGTTTTCGGCGTGGATATACATCACGTTTTCCCAGATTGGGAATACGTTGGAACGTAATTCAATGGCACGGTTATATTTTTCCAGTGCAGCGGCATTGTCGCCGGTGTGATAAAGGATGTCACCAGAAAGTGAATAGCCTTTAGCATCTTTTGGATGTACTTTTTCAATAGTGGTTGAAAGATCAAGAATGGCAACTGCGAGTGCTTTGTCTTTCGTTTCAACTACTTTTTCGAGGAAAGGCATCAGCTCACCAATCTTCGCATCAATCTCAATTTCTGGTTTTTCAAAAATTGGTTTTAGTCGATTAAGGGTGTTGATGTCATCACTAGCTCCGCCAGTGTTTTTATTGTTAGTCGTAGCTAGGGCAAGGCTTGCGTTGCTGTCCTCCGGATCTATTTCCAAGATCTGTTTGTATATGTCAAGTGCCAGATCTTTTTTGTCAATGCGGTAATAAAACTCTGCAAGTTGATGACGAAACTGAATCTGGTTTGGATAGTATTCAATTAGTTTTTGATATTCAGCAGCAGCTTTTTCTTCCTCGCCCATTCCAAGATAGAGGGTGTGTTTTTTTCTGCAAACTTCTTCACTGACACCAATCCTTTGCTCCAATAAATCATATGCTTCCAGGGCCTCTTCTGTTTTTTTTGCTTTTACCAAGAAGAAGGCCCAGCGCGTATAGTAGTAATTATTGGTGGGTTCGGTGTCGACTAATTGTTTGTAGACTTTAGCGGCAGCTTTATAATCCGTTCCTTTTTCATATACATCAGCTGCAAACATTTGATACCAAGGATTACCCTTGTCTAGCGCTACAGCCATTTTGATAGAGCTTAAGGCCTTGTCGTCTTTGTCCAGTACATCATAAATGCGAGCTAGCTCGTAAGCAGCAGCATGATTTCCACGATCGCGTTTGAGTACTTCCTTATATAAGAAAGCCGAGTTTTCATAATTGCCTAAAATCTTTTCACGACTAGCTTCGATAAAAATCTTCTCCGTATTGACAAACTCTTCGCTAACACGAACAGCATCTTGAGCTTGCACTAGGGCACAGCATCCGATACAGAAAATGAATGTCAAATAAGAAGAAATTTTTATCATACTATATAATTTGAATAATCGCCTATACTAATCTCAGATTTTCTACCCACATAATCAGCTTCGCTTCCTAGCATAGAATCTACAAGGTTTGCGCTGGAGACTTTTGTGTTGTGCTGAATGATGCTATTGCTTATAACGGAATCCGTTACCTGCGAATTGTCCCCAATTGAGACGTAAGGTCCTACTACCGAGTTACTAATTACTACGTTTTTACCAATCATGCAGGGAGGAATGACGATCGCATTGTTGAGCTTAAGGTCATCTGACACCATATTTTGGTCCTTTTTAAGCTCTAAAACACGTTGGTTGGTGTGTACAACAGCTTTTTTGTTACCACAATCCAACCATTCGTCAATTTTTCCTGGTTTGAACTTTAACCCTTTCTGCTTCATATTTTCCAAAGCGTTGGTCAATTGGTACTCACCACGATCCATAATGTCATTGTCCAGTAGGTATTGTAGTTCTTTTTTGAGGTTTTCACCGTCATTAAAGTAATAAATTCCGACAATTGCAAGATCTGAAACAAAAGTTGGTGATTTTTCAACAAAATCAGTGATCACATTGTTTTCGTCTACCTTTACTACACCAAAAGCAGAAGGATCTGCTACCTTTTGTACCCAGATTAATCCATCTTCATTTGGATCGAAACTAAAGTTAGCTTTAAATAAGGTATCTGCAAAGGCAACGATACAATTACCGGATAAACTGTCTGCAGCACACAAAATAGCATGAGCCGTTCCAAGTGGTTGTTCTTGTCTGTAAACAGAGCCTTTTGCGCCCAGTCCTTCTGCTATTTCAATCAGTTGCTTTTCAACAGCATCACCAAAATCACCAATAATGAAGGCAATTTCTTCTACTTGCCCGTTATAAGAAGCAGTAAGATCTTCTGCCAATCGCTGCACAATTGGTTTACCTGCAACAGGAATCAAAGGTTTTGGAACTGTTAGTGTATGTGGTCTTAATCTGGAGCCACGGCCAGCCATAGGGATAATGAGTTTCATATTGTACTTTTTTCTTTTGAAATCGATTTAATTGGTTCAATGCGAAGTAAGGGCGGCATCTAAACCTTTGCGAAACTATTAATATTTCGCTATTCTGCCTTAATTAGATACGGAGAAAGTATGAATTGGATGCTTTTTGAGTGGAGAAACTGAGGGAGAGTTGGAAGTGGGAGATGAGGAAGTGAGCGGATTCCTACTAATGGAGAGCCCTCAACCGCGATCATCACGATTGAGGGCTCTTGCCACTTCGAACTTCAGACTTCTAGCTTTCCCTTAATCTATCTGAGTAACTTTCAACATGTTTGTACGGTGTCTCATTTTTAAAGGCATACTACCCGTGTTGATAACCATATCACCTGTTTCTACCTTATTGGCTTCTTTTAGAATGTCATTTACATCATAGACGGTCTCATCAGTAGTCGTAAACTTATCGTAATAAAAACATTGTACGCCCCAAACTAGGTTGAGGGTAGCCAGCATCATACGTTTATCGGAGAAAATATAGATTTCACAATTGGGGCGATAGCTGGATACTTTAAATGCAGTGTAGCCAGAACTAGTCATACCTATAATCGCTTTTGCGTTGACGTCTTCTGCAGTACGAGCAGCATTGGAGCAAACGATGTCAGAATAAAATGTTCTAGACTTTTTACTTGGCTTTGGCCGCTTAGCACCAATGTTGAATTTCTTTTCTGCCTGCTCAATGATCTTATTCATAGCTTGCACCACTTTGACAGGATGACGGCCAACAGAAGTCTCCGCACTCAACATGACCGCATCAGTACCATCAAGTACCGCGTTGGCAACATCCGTTATTTCGGCACGAGTAGGACTTGGGTTGGTGATCATAGAATCCATCATTTGAGTAGCCACAATCACCGGACGAGCTCTCTGAATACATCTTTTGATGATTTCCTTTTGTAAGTGAGGGAGTTGCTCCATAGGAACTTCTACACCAAGATCACCACGAGCTACCATCACGCCATTAGCTTCTTTAATGATTTTGTCTAACTTTTCAATAGCCTCTGGCTTCTCAATTTTAGCGATTACTTTTGCTTCATGGTCATGCTCAGCCAATATCTTTTTGAGTTCTTTAAGTTCTTTTGCAGAACGGACAAAAGATAGTGCTACCCAATTAATGGTTTTTTCGGTAACGATAAACTTCAGGTCTGCATGATCCTTTTCAGTAATAGAAGGCAGGCTTATTTTTGTGTCTGGTAAGTTGACTCCTTTTCGAGAAGAAAGTACTTCACCAAATAATACTTTTAGTTTTACTTCATCTTTTTTATTGGTACTCACAACTTCCAATACAATCTTACCATCGTCGATCATCACCTTTTCGCCAGGAGTTACGTCCTCAGCAAATTTGTCATAACTCATGTATATGGCTTCCATAGTACCAACACATTCCTTGTTAGTAAAAGTGAGAATATCACCTTCCTTAAGAGGCAAGTTATTATCTTTAATTTCACCAACACGCAGCTTAGGTCCTTGTAAATCGGCAAGGATGCTGACGTGCATGTTATATTTTTCATTCATATAATTGATATGATCAATAACCTGCTTATGGTCTTGATGCTTACCATGCGAAAAGTTGAGGCGAAAGGTGTCGACTCCAGCTTCTACCAGTTCCAAAAGCTTTTCATAAGAGCTACATGCAGGACCTACAGTAGCTACGATTTTTGTATTTTGATGCTTAAGTTTTTTCATAAGGATGGACTTTATCAGTGACCTGATTTGGCACTGAGTGTCAAATGTACAATAACTATCGCGTAGGACAAATTTTATATACGCTGTTAAAGCCATCAAAGATATAATTTGAACAGAAAAAGAATCAATATTTTAAAGGAAATGATAGCAGCTGGAGGAATAAAGTGAGGGCTCATTATTGATATTGAGTGTATTTTTCCTTCATTTCGTTAAAAACTAAGCTAAAAAAGCAGATATTTGCCCCCAGAGGTAGCTTTTTTAGTTTTAGCATTGTATGTTAATGCCGGCTTAAACTAAATTTAAAAAGTGAATAAAATCTTGGTTATACCTAGACTTATACTTTATTTTGTAGCTGCATTTGTAAACCATGTGTGCCTAAACAACTGATAATCAGGGAGGGGTGCTCATTAAAGTTCAATTTAATTATGTCAAACATCGCGGAAAGAGTAAAGAAAATCATCATTGACAAGCTGGGTGTAGAAGATTCAGAGGTCACAACGGAAGCTAGTTTTACTAACGACCTTGGGGCTGACTCACTGGATACGGTAGAATTAATCATGGAATTTGAAAAAGAATTTGATATTTCAATTCCTGACGAGCAAGCGGAAAACATTCAGACTGTAGGACAGGCTGTAAGTTATTTAGAATCTCAAATTCAAGACTAATCAATTCCTTATGGAATTTTTAAGTATGAATCGCAATTCTTTAAATGCTTGAGTCAAACTGATCCACAAATTTGGAGTATCTGCTTCTGATTTGTGGATTTTTTATTTCCTTTATGGATGAAGAATAAATAAATAACCGATTTGAACTCGAAATACAGTTCGAATGGCTTTCACTCAGATCGGACACTTATTTAGGCTGAGTCTTCTAGAAAGATCGATGAAATAGCTTTTATTTCTTCGGTTTACACACTTACACACCAAACACCAACATATGAAAAGGGTCGTAGTAACAGGTATTGGCGCCTTAACTCCTATTGGAAATAATATTCGCGAATATTTAGCTAGTTTGCAGAATGGTACAAGTGGAGCTGCTCCAATTACTCATTTTGATGCTGCTAACTTTAAGACGCAATTTGCCTGCGAGGTAAAAGGTTTTGTAGTTAATGATTTATTGGATCGAAAGGAAGCACGTCGCCTCGATCCATTTACACAATACGCTTTGGTTGCATCTGATGAAGCGATCGCAGACGCTGGTCTAGACATGGAAAAAGTTGATTTAGATCTAGCAGGTGTTATTTGGGGATCTGGTATCGGAGGCTTTCGATCCCTCGAAAAAGAAATTGAAGATTTTGCCACAGGTAGTGGCATTCCAAGATATAATCCTTTTATGATTCCAAAGATGATCTCTGATATTGCAGCAGGTCATATTTCTATAAAACACGGATTCAGAGGAATTAATTATGCTACAGTTTCGGCTTGCGCTTCTTCATCACACGCCATTGGTAATAGCTTTGATGCTATTCGCTTGGGTAAGGCAACGGTGATGATAACTGGTGGTTCAGAAGCTGCTGTAACAAAAGCAGGCATCGGTGGGTTTAATGCCATGAAAGCATTATCAACTCGCAACGACGATCCAGCTGCAGCATCTCGACCTTTTGATTTAGATCGAGATGGTTTTGTTTTAGGAGAGGGAGCAGGAGCTTTGGTTTTAGAAGAGCTAGAGCATGCTAAAGCAAGAGGTGCAAACATTTATGCAGAGATTGTAGGAACTGGAGCAACAGGAGATGCACACCACATCACCGCACCGCATCCAGAAGGGCTCGGCGCCAGAAATGTTATGAAAATAGCACTTAAAGAGGCGAAAATGAACCCTGATGAGATTGATTACGTAAACGTACACGGTACGTCGACTCCCTTAGGAGATATAGCAGAATCCAAAGCTATTTTGAAAGTCTTTGGAGAAGATGCATACAACTTAAACATAAGCTCAACAAAGTCAATGACCGGCCACTTGCTCGGAGCAGCAGGCGCTATTGAAGCAATAGCAGGTATCTTGGCAATTAAAGAGCAATTTATACCGCCCACGATCAACCACTTTACGGATGATCCTGAGTTTGATGCTAAGCTAAATTTTACTTTTAACAACGCGCAGCAACGAAAAGTACGTGCGATTTTAAGTAACACTTTCGGCTTTGGTGGACACAACTCATCGGTGGTAATAAAGGCATTCTCATAAGAGGCTTAGAACTTGGGGCTTAGTCTGCATTTGCAGGACACTTCATACCTTCAACTCCTCGTTTTAAGATGCCTAAAGAAAATTTGAAGCTTTATGTTTCGTGCAGTTATTAGTTGAAGAAATGGTTCAGTTTCCGATTCTTTCTAAATAACGTAAAAAGTAACTGCACGGAGTTAGCTGCCTTTTACCAGCTTTTAAGCCTGGAATCTCTATTATATAGAATCGGAAACTGAGCGTATTTGATAACTATGGGATAGCAAATCATCTGATATCGTGCAGATGATTTGCCATTCCTTTATAACTCACAAATCTTGAAGTTTTTGTTAAGGTTTTACAACCTGCACTTTTCCCCCGAAAAGAATTTTGCAAAACGGCTTAAGTCTTTATTAGGTTTCGTTCCGAGCAACATGGGTTTGTTCCGACTAGCCTTTTATCATAAGTCTACCGCCAACGACAAGGTCTATTCCATTCAGAGTAACGAACGTCTGGAATACCTTGGTGATGCCGTGCTGGGCACCATAGTCGCAGAATATCTTTTTAAGAAATACCCTAGCAGTGATGAGGGTTTCCTAACCAAAATGCGGTCTAAAATCGTAAAGCGTAAATCTCTAAACAAGATTGCTGATAAGATGGGACTCGATGTTTTCCTAAACGAATACAACAATACCCGACTCAGCAAATCTATGTTGGGTAATGCACTAGAAGCATTGGTCGGTGCTGTTTATTTAGAACGTGGTTATCACGGCACCAAGCATTACGTCATCCAAAAGATTTTGCGCGGCTACCTCGATATCCATGAACTGGAACAATACGATGACAACTACAAAAGTCAGTTGCTCGAATGGTGTCAAAAAAATGGTCAATCCGTTGCTTACAAAATGCTGGCAAAATATAAGATGGACAAACGCGATCGTTTCAAAGTAGCTGTTTTAGTAAACGGCAAACGCCTCGCTACCGCTGATGACTTTAATAAAAAGAGCGCGGAGCAGACGGCTTCCGAAAAGGCGATGAAAATTTTGGGTATTGTGACGGAAGCGCCTGTGGAAGAAGGGATGGAGAATGGACCTCGTTAGAACAAACTTTTTTCTTTCTTTAAAGTTAAAATACAGAACTCAGATTTAATCAGACTGTTTGCCTAGTTATAGGGCACTGTTTGTTTAAATCTGAGTTTTTTTTATGCTAGACCCTTAGCGACTTTTATACCCATTTGCAAAAATGCTGACATTTATGCAGGTAATATCTAAGACTCCACTTACTATATTGAATTTTTCCCAATATGCTTATGAGGTTTAACTTATATTCTTTACTTTTATATGGAAGGTTTTAGATTGGTCAAAACAATCTTCTCTTTCCGTTTCAAGCAAATGATTGGACTCATGGTGTGTCCAACTCGAATAGCTAATCCCCAGACTACTTCTTTATCGATCGTTTCTCAATATTTATTGATTAACACAAACCCTTATTTTAATGAAAAAGAATTGCCTCCTTCTTTTATTCGTGGCTTTATTCATGGTTAGTGCTTTCGCACAAAAGCCGAACAACTTTGCTGATAGCTTTTTGCATAGCACGGCAGCCAATCATGAACTGACAGAAGCCGATTTATCGGATCATATTATTACACATCAGCACGTCAGTAGCACCAGTGGTGTTCATCATTTTTATTATCGACAACGACATCAGGGGATTGAAGTGCAAACTGCCAATGCGAGTATACATATCTTACCTTCAGGGCAATTACTTCGTTCGCACAATAGTTTTGTCTCAGACTTAGCTTCTAAGATTGTAGGTTCTAATGAACCCACTATTTCAGCGCAACAGGCGGTACTTGCTGTCGCAGAACAAATGGAGTACACGCTTTCCGCTTCGCTAGAAGTACTTGAAGATAATGGAGGTGCAGATCGACAAATGAAATTCACTAATGCTGGGATCTCACATGAAGACATTCCAGTAAAGTTAATGTACCAACCACTTACTGATGGCACATTAAAATTAGTGTGGAATTTATCTATTGATGCTACAGCTGAACCTAACTGGTGGGAATTTAGAGTAGACGCAGCAACGGGTGAGATCTTGGACCGAACCAATTGGACGGTACACTGTAACCTCGAAGAAGCGCATAAGCATACTTCTGCTTGTAACCACAGCAGTGAGTCTATTTGTATTGATGAAGAAATAGTTGCAGAAGCTCCTGCTGTAATGGTAGGTACTTACAACGTTTATGCGATGCCAGTAGAAAGTCCACACTTTGGTGGACGAACTTCTGTTGCTGATCCAGACAATGCAATTGCTTCTCCTTTTGGATGGCATGACACGGACGGCGCTGTCGGAGCAGAGCATACGATAACTAGAGGCAACAATGTGCATGCATACGAAGATGGAGATAATCCTGGCTTCAGTCCTGACGGAGGTGGCTCACTAATTTTTAACTATCTAATAAACACGACTTATTCAGCAGCCAATCAATCAGAAAGCGCAGCGATTACTAATTTATTTTATTGGAGCAACTTGTGCCACGATTTATGGTATCTCTATGGTTTTGATGAAGCAAGTGGTAATTTTCAACAAAACAATTATGGTAATGGAGGATCTGGAGGCGATTACTGTCGCTCCGAAGCACAAGATGGCTCAGGAACTTGTAACGCTAACATGAGCACACCTTCAGACGGAGGTCTTCCAAGAATGCAGATGTATGTTTGCAATAGTCGCGATGGTGATTTGGATAATGGTGTAATTGTACACGAATATGGCCACGGTATTTCTAATCGATTGACAGGTGGTGGAGGTAACTCCGGTTGCCTTAGTAATCAAGAGCAAATGGGAGAAGGTTGGAGTGATTATTTTGGAATGGTGATGAGTATTGAAGCAGGAGATGCAGGTACTGACTCACGAGGTATGGGGACCTGGTTGTTTGGACAAGGCCCTAATGGAGCAGGGATTCGTCCACATCCATACAGTACCGATATGGCCATCAACCCACATACTTATGATGATATCATCAGTGAAGTGGCACCTCATGGTGTAGGATCAGTATGGTGTGCCATGCTTTGGGAAATGACTTGGGATTTAATCGGAGTGTATGGTTTTGATACTGATTTTTATAATGGAGATGGAGGAAATAATATTGCAATGGCTTTGGTGACAGAGGGTTTGAAGTTACAACCATGTAGCCCAGGTTTTGTAGATGGACGTAATGCTATTTTGGATGCAGATGCAGCCTTGTATGGAGGTGCGAATAACTGTTTAATTTGGGAAGCTTTTGCGAGAAGAGGTTTGGGGGTAAACGCAGATCAGGGAAGTACTGGAAGTAAATCAGATGGAACAGAAGACTTTGATGTTCCAGCATCTTGTACTGGCCCAGCTTTGGCTTTTACGGTTTCTACAATAAATACTATAGAAGGTGCGGCAGGAGAATTGCCAAGTGCGCCTGGAGATTGTCGTCCATACAATGAATTTGAAATTGGTGTGTCCTTAAGTCAAGCTCCTCTTCTTGATCCTGCTGATATTAGTATCGTTGAGGTAGGAGCTAATACTTCAGCTGATGCAAACGATTATGAACTGCTTGGTGCGGATATGATTTTTGTAGAAGAAGGTATTCAGACGGCAACATTGATTATTTACAATGATGCTTTGATAGAGAGTTTAGAGGACATTGAGTTTGAGTTAGTACTCAATAATCCAGGTGATACAGATGCATTTATCGGAGGTGCTTCTATCGCGAAAATAAAAGTTGGCAACGATGATTTTGCACCAGAAGATTTGGTCTCAACTAATAGTATCTTATCTACTTCGTTTGAAGCGGATATGGAAGATTTTACAAGCACTAATGCTGCATCAGGTGAAGGCCCGACTAGCGTTTTTGCACAAGGAGATGCGGTAGATGCAACCAGTAGTTCTTGGACAGTGCCTGTTCCATTAGATGGTAGTACTGGTTTAGTTTATGCTAATGATGATGACTGCAATTGTGTAATGGATGATGTCCGTTTTGTTTCGTCAAGTTACGATTTCTCAAATTATACTACAGTCGAATTGAAGTACGATATTTTCTTTGAAGGACGTACCTATCAATCAAATACAGAAACTGCTGATCTATTGATTTCAGTCAATGGAGGAACTTTTACTTCTATTGGAGCGATTGCTGGTGTGTCAGGAAACTGGCGTGAAGAGTTGGTTGATCTATCAGCTTATGCTGGGCTGAGCGATGTTCAGATTGCATTCCGCTATAGTGACGGAACGGGTTGGTTGTATGGTATAGCCATCGATCATGTACGTATAGATGGTACGGTGTTGTCACCTCCTCCAGTTGCCACAACTTTAGGATTCATATCTGAGCAAGAAGTATTGGCGAACCAAGATATTTATTTTTACAATGCGGATGGTTCTATTTTAGCTCGCTTGCAAAATGGCCCACAGGACTTGGGTTGTGTTGAAGTTACGATTGATCGTGCAGGATTGAATGCGACTGAGTTTTGGGATAATTTTCCGGAGCATTATCTTCTAGATAAAACGTATTTATTTACACCAGAATTCAATGGAGCTAATTACAATTATACGGTCACACTTTACTACGATGCAGATGAAGTAGCAGGTTGGGAATTAGCAACTGGAAACGAATGGGCACAAGCCATGCTTATCAAGCATCCAACGGCAATCAGTGATGTGACTCCGGCTACACCAGAAGGTACTGGACCAATCGAACAAGAAGTAGATGTAGCAGGAAATTTGGTATATGCACCAGATGACTATTTCATCACCGCTACTTTCAATACTGGTTTTTCTGGGATGGGAGTTGGTTTACCTGGCACGGAACCTTTGCCTGTTGAACTGGTGTCATTTGATGGTGAACATATAAAAGGAGTTGCGAATTATTTGAGCTGGCAAACGGCTTCAGAAACCAACAATGATCGTTTTGAATTAGAACGTTCTTTTGATGGACGAGACTTTGAGTTGATTACTACGATTGCTGGTTTTGGAACAACTGCTGAACTCAACAACTATGAGTTTTATGATCGTGATTTTAAAACTGGAGAACATTATTACAGACTGAAGCAAGTTGATTTGGATGGCCGTTTTGAATACAGTCAGGTCCTTGTGCTTGACGTTAAGGCGGGAGATAATGAAGTGAGCGTTTTCCCGAATCCTGCACAAGATGATATTTCGGTATCCTTTGCTAATGATGTTAGTGGCGATTTTATGTTGACTGTTTTTAGTGCAAGTGGTAAACAATTAATGGACAAGCAAATCAATATGAATGGTGAACGTACCTTTAATTTGAATATTGAGCATTTGCCTAAAGGAGTTTACTATGCTGAGTTGGTGGATGAGTTGAATAGTTTGACTCAGCAGTTTAAATTTGTAAAAGAATAAAACAAATCGGTATTAATTCCGGCAATTAATGGCTTGGAATATACGCCGTTTTAGTTGTCTTAAAGGAAAAGGTCTTTGGTGTAAAAACCAGAGACCTTTTTTTGTGCTCAACCGCTAAATAAAATAGGAAGCCTTAAAAACGTGAGAATTTGAAAATTTTAACTAAATTTGAATGAAATAAAATTCTGACCTTTTGCATGTTTGCAGGACTTTATGTCACAAAAAACTATTAAGAACGAACATAAACTAACGAAAAACGACAATATGAATACAAAAGTATTACTCCTTTCTGTTTTTACAGTCTTCTACTTTCTTGGTACACAATGGTTCTATAGCAATAAGCTCTCAGGGGCCTGTTGTGGTGCAGTTGCTGCTGAAGAAGTAGCTGTTACAGAAGCTGCTGCCGCTATAATAGCAGGTGCCAGTTTACCATTGGGATTCAAATGGATGAACGCAGATCCGATCCTCGGACAAAACTTTGAAGCATACAAAACCAACTCAATCCTAAAAGGAATGAAGGAGGATAATGTGCTCCAAATTACTGGACAATATTACAAGGGTGAAAAAGCTCCCGAAGGTTATGACAATATGGGACTGGCACGTGCTGCCGCCATTCGTGACTTGATTAAGGAATCTGTTCCAATTGAACGGATTGATATTTCATCCCGACTCATAGATGACAACAGTGGAATGGAAACTGCTGCCTTTGCCGGAACAACTTTCAACTGGATGGAAGCGCTTAAAAAGGAAACGACAACTATTGTTGAAGTTGAAAATGAGAGTACCATTTATTTTCCTTTCAACTCTTCTGTGAAAGATAAAAATGAAGAAGTTGATAATTATTTGCAAAAGCTCTCAGAACGATTGAAGCAAACTCAAGAGAAGGTCTCGATAACTGGACACACCGATAATGTAGGTGAAGAGGCTGCAAATATGAGCCTTGGATTCAATCGAGCAGAATCTATTAAAAACATACTAGTGGCCAAAGGAATTGAGGTCGATCGTATCTCTGTGGATTCAAAAGGTGAATTGCAACCCGCAACTACCAATGAAACGGACGATGGAAGATATCGGAATCGAAGAACTGTTTTGAGAATTAACTAAATGAGCTTGTTTCATCAAGTGTGTTAGCGTGAAGATTACCATTTAGGCGAGGGCGAACGAATGGGAATGACACACTTCAACGGGAGCAGAATTAACTAAACGAAAAAAAAACAAACAACAATGAGACTATTAAATATTTTTTGCGCAGAATGTACTCCTTA
The DNA here is from genome assembly GCA_937921775.1 of uncultured Saprospiraceae bacterium. Classification (GTDB taxonomy): domain Bacteria; phylum Bacteroidota; class Bacteroidia; order Chitinophagales; family Saprospiraceae; genus CALGLS01. The sequence goes on along the minus strand of CAKZUK010000243.1, from coordinate 13,547 downwards.
CCTTTTACTAATGCTAGCAGGAGCTTGGCTACTGGGTTGGCTATTCTGGAAGTTATTAAAAGAAGGTAATTACAAAGCCAGCATCAAAAATCTGGAACATGAATTAGATAATTTTAAGAAAGAGAATTTGAATCTTAAAACAGATATTGCCGACGCTAGATACGTTGTAGGTAAAAGCGAAAAGGAAATGATGACACTTCGTTCTAAAATTGGTGATCTAGATTTACAGCATAAAGTTCGTGGTGAGGAAATAAGTACAATGAAAGAGACCTACGACAAGCTTAAAGCAGCTTACGATAATATGAAATCTTAATGAATTAAAATTATGATGCTTTGCTGTATCTGCCGCATAGTATTCGTATCAATACTTTTTGAACAGGAGTTTTTTTAATGGTCCCGAACTTTGATTTGTCAGAGTTCGGGACTTTTATTTTTGAAGATTCTATTGGGTGCTTCACTTTTTCCGATTGCTTAACTATCTTGGAGCATCACTTAAAAACAAAGTATACCATGAATTTTGAATACTCAGATAAATCAAAAGCTCTACAAGAGCAACTCCGTAAATTTATGGAGCAGCATATCTATCCGCTTGAAAAAGAATATAAAACCTTTACCAGAGAAAATCCATGGCAAATTTTTCCAGAAATGGAACGCCTTAAAACTTTAGCAAAGCAAGCAGGACTTTGGAACCTTTTTCTTCCCAAAGAGTATGGAAGTGTGAGCCCAGGATTAACCAACCTCGAATACGCGCCACTAGCAGAAATGATGGGGCGGATACTCTGGTCATCAGAAGTATTCAACTGCTCCGCTCCAGATACCGGCAACATGGAAGTACTCGCCAAATATGGGAATCTCTCTCAACAAGAAAAATGGTTACAACCACTTTTTAAGGGAGAAATTCGATCTGCGTTCTTAATGACAGAGCCGGATGTAGCCTCTTCCGATGCAACGAATATAGCCACTTCTATCGTACAAGAAGGAGCTGAATATGTTATCAATGGCCGCAAGTGGTGGTCAACGGGGGCCATGAATCCCAACTGTAAGGTCTATGTTGTAATGGGTAAAACAGACGCAAATGCAGCTCGTCATATTCAACAAAGTATGATTCTTGTTCCTGCTGATACTCCAGGTGTAAAAATAGTACGTCCGCTAGAAGTTTTTGGAACGTTAGATTCTCCACATGGGCATGCAGAAATATTGTTGAAAAATGTACGTGTCCCCCTTGAGAATATGATTCTTGGAGCAGGCCGTGGATTTGAAATTGCACAAGGTCGATTAGGTCCTGGTCGTATTCATCACTGCATGCGACTAATCGGAGCAGCTCAGCGTGCACTTGAACTCATGTGCAAACGTGTGGCAGCCCGCGAAGCTTTTGGAAGAAAAATAAAAGACTTTAGTAGTATCCGACAAGATATTGCTCGCTCCAGATGTGAAATAGAACAAGCTCGATTACTCACGCTTTCGGCAGCTGATAAGATTGATCGTTTTGGAATTAAAGAAGCAAAGGGGCTCATTAGTATGATTAAAATCGTTTGCCCCCAAATGACTTGTACCGTAGTGGATCGCGCCATTCAAGCACACGGAGGTTTAGGTGTAAGTGAAGATATCCCTTTGTCAGAATATTGGATTTATGGAAGGTCCGTTCGTATTGCTGATGGACCGGATGAGGTACATATGTATCAGTTGGGGCGGAATACAATTAAAGAATGGATGTAGCTAGAGCTTGTTGTTTGAATCAAAGGGAATTGTTGAGTCGAATATGATTTGAGTGCCTGATAAATTGCCTGTTATTAGCAATTAACCTTAGTTGTTTGCTTCCTTCAAGTCTGTCGATCCTGTTTAAGACTAAAGCATATTCGCCAGACGAGTGCGCCTGAAGGGAAGCCAACAGCTAAGGGCTAATAGCTAAGGGCTTTAAAAAGGATTCTGCTAATTCGTTACACACTCATATGATTTTTTAGTTTGAATAATTGGAGTCAAAGTTAAAATAGTTTAATCATGAAAATGTTAATTCGTCTTAGCTGTTTATTTTTGATCAGCACTTTATTTAGTTGTCATGGAGGGCATGAAGGAATCAGTGAAAAAATGCAGGAACACCAGGAGATTTCTTCTGCAGCGAAATTACTTCGGATACCTATTCAAAGTAAAGTGGATAATAAAGAACGAGACTTTTTTCTTTATTTGCCAAAAGGCTATCATTCAGAAAAAAATACGGATTTTCCAGTGCTCATGTTTTTGCACGGGAATGGCGAACGTGGGAATGGAAAAGATGAATTAGATTATGCGATGGTTCATGGGCCTTTGTATGAGGCATGGGTTCAAAAAAGAGATTTGCCTTTCATCATGATTGTACCACAGCTACCTATGTTTGGAATGGATAAAAAAGGACTGGGATATATTGACCATCGAGATACGAGTTGGATACCAAGGCGACTAGCGGAAGGTGTGCCACCCCGACCTCAAAAGTTTGCTACCCCAGAAACAATGACAGGAGTGATTCAATCCGATACTTTTCCGGGTGGGATAATAACACTTCCAGTTGGTTGGGACAAATGCGATGAAGACCTCATGGCAATGCTGGATCATGTTTTTACAAATTATCGATCAGATAAAAAACGAGTCTATTTGACAGGACTTAGTTATGGTGGCTTTGGAACCTGGTGGATGGCGAGTAAGCATCCGAAATTATTTGCAGCAATCTGTCCAGTTGTTGGTTGGGGGCATCCCGACTTAATGGATCCGATTGCTCAGTATAAAATTCCAATTTGGGCTTTTGCTGGAGGACGAGATAATGTAGTGCCAGCCCAGTATTTCTACAAAGGACTCAACAAACTAGAAGCCCTAAGGCACAAAGATGTGCGGTTTACCATCCATGAAGATTTAGGTCATGATGCTTGGGTTCGGATTTATGGAGGGAGTGATGTTTATGATTGGATGTTGGAGCAGGTGTTAGATTAGTATACTTTATTTTGGTATCCGGTTACCGGTATCCGGTGGCAGGCGAACGCAGCGTGAGGCAAAGCCTCTTAATCGCGTTCGCCTGATACCCGCGTATCCCGGTAACCGGACACCATCTAACTAGCTAAGCACCAACTGCTTCATATAAGCCGCATTATCCGCCAAGCTCTTCAAGGGAGTCGTACCATCATATCGCTCTTGCTCCACAAAGAAATGTTTCATTCCAGTTTCTTTTGCAACCGTTAGTATTTTTGAGAAATCAATACTGCCAGTTCCCAAGGAACAAGAGGCCTGCTCTTCCTCAGCTGGCGCATCCTTCATGCGATCTTTAATGTGACAAAGTCGAAAACGGTTTGGATACTTTCGTAAAAATTCGATTGGATCAGCACCACCCGTGACAACCCAATAAATATCCATTTCGTGTTCCACCAATTCAGGGTCAGTATTGTCCATGATGAAGTCGTGCGGGATCATTCCTGAAAATGCTCTGAACGAATAAGCATGATTGTGGTAGGCGAATTTGATCCCATTTTTCTTGCAGATTTCTCCGCAGGCATTAAACTTATCGGTCACCTTCTTCCAATTGTCTATACTCGTTTGGGGGCCCATCCAAGGGCAAACCAAATATTCCATTCCAATCTCTGCGGCTTGTGCTGCTTTGATTTCGAAGTCCGTATTAATGTCGCAATGGCTGGCCACTACGCTAAGCCCAAGATCGTCCATGTATTTTTTAAAATCAAGATGTCCCATGTCCCAAAACATTCCTTTGTCTCCATCAAAAGATTCAATTTGGTGGTAGCCCAGATCTGCGATTTGTTTTAGTACACTTTTAGGATCTTTAGCCATATCATCTTTGAGTGACCACAGCTGGATCCCAAATTTATCGATGGAGGGCTTGGGTGTTTTGATTATATCACTTACGATGCTTTTTGTTTCCGTTGAACCACTGTTGCAAGCGAATTGAGGAAATAATATCGATCCGGCAGTCAAGGTGCCAGCTACTTGTAGAAATTTTCTGCGGTTCTTTTTCATGTGTTTTGTTTGACGATTATTTTTTGTAAATAAAATATTTAGTTGGGAAAGATATAAAAAATAGCTTATTGTTCAGGGGTTTCGGTCGTCGGAATTCAGTCCGATTCAACTAAGGAAAACACAATGGGCTTATGCAAGGCTAAATTCAGATCGCTTGCTCAATACTATTTAGCTTGTGTTTGATGGATTATAAATGACTGTATTATCGTTTCACAATTTTTCGACTCAAGGACTGCTCTCCATTGCTAATTCGCAATAAAAACAAACCAGATTCAAGCTGATCTAAATTTAATTTTAAACTTGCGGATGAACTAGGGGAAGCGTTTTTTGTCAAAACTAATTTCCCAAGCGAATCAAAAATTTGCACATCTAGTTTTGCGAAGGCACAATTTTCAAAATATAAATTCAATTCATTGTCAGTTGGAACAGGGGAGATACTCAGACCACAAGCTAAAGTTTTTTTATCTGAAGTTAGGACTGAAAAGTCAGCTATTTCAAAACTACTATGTTGAATACCTGCTTCGTCAATCACTGCTCCCACCACAGCTTTTACTACCTTGGACATGAAGGTAAAGTCTAAGGTTTCCAACACATCATTTGCTGTGTGGTAATATGGATTTCTAAATTCAGAACCATCAGTTATCATTAAAGCTGGAATATCTGTCAGCCAAAATGGAGCATGATCGCTGCGACCAAAATCTGGAGTGAGTACAATCCACGACTCAGGAGCAGCTAAAGAAATTACTTTTAAATCGGGAACGTAGTTCGCTGCCGCAGCTTCATAAGCCGTCATTAATGCAATCGAATTTTGATCACCAATGTTGGTGATAAAGTTACCTCTGAACTCATCCGCTATTAGCTCAGCTTGTACATCAGGGTATAGTATTTCAAAGCCAGTAGGGAAGCTTTGCGAATTAGGTTCTTCGGTATAGTAGCCAATCATTTCCAGATTAAAAACACCTTTGATGGTTTCGGAAACTGAAATGTCTTCTGCTGTATAATTAAGGGAACCCAATAGTCCTTCTTCTTCCAAGTCAAATCCAATAAAGCGAAGCGTCTTGTTGAAACGGTAAGGTGCTAGGACACGTGCAACTTCCAATAGACCTGCAATGGCACTCCCATTATCATCAGCACCAGGTGAAGTCGCGACAGAATCAAAATGCCCATCAATAATATAAGTTGTGTCAGAATGATTCGTTCCTTCTAAACGTCCAACAATATTTTGTCCAGTATAATTAGCAAACAAAAAATCTTCTCGAACGGTCTCTAAACTCGCATCTACAAAACGCTGCTCAATCGTATCCTTTACTGCCTCTAAGTGCCCAGCATTAACATTGCGATGCCGAATGCCTTCGATAAATTCTAGATTGGCTAAGATGCGATTACTGTCTACTTGATCTACGATCTCCTGAATATTTATCTCGAATAAATCATCCGCTATTATTTTTACACGATAATCTCCATTGCCAGTCAATAAAGTGCTTGCGTCCCAACTAATATTTTTGTCGATACCAGATAGAATACCAGCTCCTACATCCCCTATAGCGTTAGATGTGTTGAGTAGGTAGCTTATTCCACCATCATCAGAAACCAAGAAATGAATATCCATTGATTCACTTTCTGCGTCGAAGAGGTTGTAAGTGGCAGTTAATATTTTGGTGCTTTCATCAAAATCTAGTGAGAGATTGCTGACTACTGGAACCTGATTTTGAGCAAATAGAGTGTTGCTAGGTAAAAGAAAGAAACAGGTAAATAAAAGAAAGAAACAGATAGTTAATTGGCGCATGGTAATTGTTTTTTGTGAAGTTAGTGGTTTTTTTGAAATTTTTACATTCCATAATGAGCTTGTATTGTTGAATGAAAGTATATATTGGTATTTTAAATAGAGGGTAATCAGTCCCTCTCTTAATGGTCGCAAAGGAACAAGGCAAACGTTCTCAAGCAATTTTAAAATATAAAATCATGTCAAAGAAAAAATTAGAAGAATATTGGCAGAAGAACCTAAAGTTGTTAACCAAGCTTTTGGTGGTCTGGTTTGTGGTGTCTTATGGTTGCGCAATTCTGTTTGTTGATGTACTGAACAAAATACAAATCGGGGGCTACAAACTCGGATTTTGGTTCGCTCAACAAGGAGCCATTTACGTTTTTGTCATTATCATTTTTATATATGTACGACAGATGAATAAACTGGACGAAGAGTACGGAGTATCCGAAGAGTGAGATCGCTAGGCTGAGAAACTTCCTACAAGCAGGTAGTTGATTATAAGGTTTACGGTCGAGTGAAGCCTGAGAGTGAAGTGGTCCCACAGTAGAAGAAAGGTCATCACGATTTGACAGTCTGCTTGCCACAGGCGGGTTCTAATTTAGTTAATAAAAAAAACGAAAAATATGGACGTTCAATTACTAACCATACTAATAGTCGCAGCTACTTTTATTCTATACATCGGTGTAGCCATTTGGGCAAGAGCCGGATCCACTTCAGAGTTTTATGTGGCAGGTGGTGGGGTACCTCCATTGTTGAATGGAATGGCAACTGCAGCAGATTGGATGTCAGCAGCTTCCTTCCTTTCTATGGCCGGGCTGATTTCTTTCATGGGCTATCAGGGGACACAATATTTATTGGGTTGGACAGGAGGATACGTTTTATTGGCACTCTTGCTAGCTCCCTATCTACGGAAATTTGGAAAATTTACTATTCCTGATTTTATAGGAGAACGATACTATTCACAGACCGCTCGATTGGTAGCTTTAATATGTGCACTCTTCGTTTCTTTTACTTATGTAGTTGGACAAATGAAAGGAGTAGGAGTGGCCTTCTCTCGTTTTTTAGAAGTTGATTTTACAACAGGAATAATCATTGGCGCTGGTATCGTATTTTTCTATGCAGTCCTAGGTGGAATGAAAGGAATTACTTATACACAGGTAGCACAGTATTGTGTTTTGATTTTTGCATATCTCGTACCTGCGATTTTTATTTCTGTGTTGATGGTAGATAATCCTATCCCACAATTGGGTTTGGGAGGCAAACTCGAAGATGGAACTTATTTACTTGACAAACTGGATCAAGTGTCACGAGATTTAGGTTTTGCAGAGTATACCACTTCTCATAAAGGCAAGGTTGATTTGTTTTTTGTAACGGCTGCTTTGATGTTCGGTACAGCTGGATTGCCGCATGTGATTGTTCGTTTTTTTACCGTTCCAAAAGTTCGTGATGCCAGACTATCTGCAGGTTATGCTTTGATCTTTATCGCTATTCTATACACAACAGCACCAGCCATTGCCGGCTTTGCTCGCACCAATTTGTTGGACACCGTCAACGATAAATCTTATTCCGAAATGCCAGCTTGGTTTAGCAAATGGGAAAATACGGGTCTTTTAAAATTTGAAGATAAAAATGGTGACGGAAAAATTCAATATTACAATGATCAAAACCTTGAATTCGTAACAAGCGTCGCTGGCCCCAAAGGCTGGGAAGGAAGTGAGTTGAACGTAGATGCGGACATCATAGTTTTAGCTAATCCAGAAATTGCGAAACTGCCAGATTGGGTCGTTGCATTGGTCGTAGCCGGAGGTTTAGCAGCAGCACTTTCTACTGCTGCAGGATTATTGTTAGTTATTGCTACTTCTATCTCGCATGATCTTTTGAAAAAATGGTTGAAACCAAATATTACAGAGAAAAATGAACTAAGAGCAGCGCGAGGTACTATTGCTGTGGCAGTGGTGATCGCGGCTTATTTTGGAATCAATCCACCCGGATTTGTAGCACAGGTAGTGGCCTGGGCATTTGGTTTAGCCGCAGCTTCCTTTTTTCCCGCTATTGTTTTAGGAATTTTTTATAAACGAATGAACAAGGAAGGCGCTATCGCAGGCATGTTGACCGGTTTGATATTCACCGGCGTTTATATTATCTACTTTAAATACGGTGCTGGTACGCCCGGTCAATATTTATTTGGTATCTCCCCAGAAGGAATCGGAACGCTGGGAATGCTATTGAATTTTGCAGTCTCATTAAGCGTATGTAAATACACCGCAGCACCTCCTGAAAATGTGCAGCGCTTAGTTGAAGATATTCGAATTCCGGCTGGAGCTGGTGGAGCATCCGACCATTAATTGTGCCCTTCAATATCGGTAAGCTCCTCTGGTCATCTGCTCGCTAGACAAACTAATCGGGCAGACATTTCATCGAGGCTGCCAGTATTGCTGAACTGAAAAAATGAGCGATGGATCATAAATTACTGAGCTGAACAATTAAGTTTCTGTTTTGTCCACTAAGGTGTTTTAGAATTAGATAGATAGTAATATCTAGATATTTCAAAGGACTAAATCTATCTATCTGATTATGTGCTAACGCAAATACCAAGGGGAATCAATGAATTGCAAGCTAAGTAGAACAGTTAATTTTGATTTTGAGTTTAATTTCAATATTTTACCTGTCCAAAACAAATTATAGAAAACATCAATCACAAACAAACACATCATGACAGACCAAATAAAGTCATTCAAACATTATAAAGAAGTATACAAAGAAAGCGTAACCAACCCTGAAAAATTTTGGGCAAAACAAGCCCGAACCTTTACTTGGCGCAAAAAATGGAAAAAGACATTGGACTGGAATTTTGCTAAACCAGATGTAAAATGGTTTGTTGGTGGTAAACTCAATATCACAGAAAATTGTCTCGATCGTCACTTGAAAAAACGAGGCAACCAAACTGCCTTAATTTGGGAACCAAACGATCCCAGTCAAGCTTTCAAAACTTATACCTACAAAGAGCTATACGAAGCCGTTTGCCAATGTGCCAACGCGCTCAAAGCAAACGGAATAAAAAAAGGAGACCGCGTTTGTTTTTACATGCCAATGGTTCCTGAATTAACGATTGCTGTTTTGGCTTGCGCTAGAATCGGCGCTATACACTCCGTCGTATTTGCTGGTTTTTCTGCCAATGCTTTAGCCGACCGGATCAAAGATGCTACCTGTAAAATGGTGATCTGCTCTGACTACAACTCTCGAGGTACAAAAAATATCCCAGTCAAACAAGTCGTAGATGAGGCATTGAAAATGGGATGTAAAAGCATTGAAAAAGTATTGGTACACAAAAATACGGGCGACAAAGTGAAAATGAAGAAAGGTCGTGATATCTGGTGGCATGACGAAGTTCCAAAACGAAAAAAATCCTGTAAAGCTACTCAGATGGATTCAGAAGACATGCTCTTCATTCTATACACATCTGGCTCGACTGGAAAACCAAAAGGAGTAGTACATACCTGCGGAGGTTATATGGTTTACACCAGTTACTCTTTTCGAAACGTTTTTCAATATCAAGATGGAGATGTGTACTGGTGTACTGCTGATGTCGGTTGGATTACCGGACATTCGTACATTATTTATGGACCACTTCTGAGTGGAGCTACTACACTAATGTCTGAAGGTGTACCCACCTTTCCCGACGCTGGCCGCTTCTGGCACATTTGCGAAAAGCACAAAGTCAACCAGTTCTATACGGCACCAACTGCCATCCGCGCACTCATGGCACAAGGCGACCACTGGCCCTCACACTATGATCTCACTAATCTAAAAGTTTTGGGCACCGTAGGTGAGCCTATCAATGAAGAAGCTTGGCATTGGTACAACGAAAAAATAGGTAAAGGTAAATGTCCTATCGTCGATACTTGGTGGCAAACCGAAACCGGCGGAATCATGATATCAGGAATTGGGGGGCATTCACCACAAAAACCAACACACGCTGGCTATCCTTTACCGGGGATACAGCCAGTACTGCTTGATGCCAAAGGTAAGCTAGTGCGCGGCAACGATAAGGAAGGTTTACTTTGCATAAAATTTCCTTGGCCATCCATGATTCGTACCACTTATGGCGATCACAAACGTTGCCAACAAGTCTATTTTTCTGCTTTCGAAAATATGTATTTCACTGGCGATGGTGCAAGAAGAGACAAAAAAGGCATGTATCGAATCATCGGACGTGTTGATGATGTTATAAATGTATCTGGCCACCGAATGGGAACTGCAGAAGTAGAGAATGCTATCAACGAACATCCGAATGTGGTCGAGTCGGCAGTGGTTGGTTATCCACACGATATTAAAGGACAGGGTATTTATGCTTACGTGATTACAGATGGAAAAGTGAAGGACGAAGCTGCTTTCCGCAAAGAAGTACTCAAGGTTGTCACCAAAGAGATTGGTCCAATTGCCAAGCCTGATAAAATACAACTGGTTCCCGGTTTGCCAAAAACACGCTCAGGAAAAATTATGCGCCGTATCCTTCGGAAAATTGCTTCTGGTGATACTTCCAAACTCGGCGATATTTCTACCTTGCTTAATCCTGATGTTGTAGCTCTTGTGAAAAAGGGGGCTAAGGATTTGAAGTAATTTCCCTTTATCGGGGATGGGAATCTATCTGGCGCGCAGCTAGATTCCCATCCCCGTCAAAGGATCCACCTCACAAATGAGAAAAAATCCTAGCCCGCTCAATCAAGTCATCAAGCCCAGCCTCAGCAAAAGGAATAAGATAAAATCCGTAACGTATTTCCTTTTTACCCCGCAACATATACTCCTCCTGAGGCAATGCCCACCAACTGTCATCACCACCCACACCACGCTGAAAGTGATCAATGTTTAACTGCACCAAATTCTGTTCCTTGATATCAATCGTGTGTTTGCTATAATTAATGTCATTGTTTTTCGGAGCCTCTTTTTTATCGTAAATACTGCCAGTAGTTACGTCAAACATTTCATTCGGCATGTGAAGAGCGCTCATGCTCAAATTATTTTTGTAGGTATCGCTTGCTACTAAAATACCAGATTCATTGTCATTGCTTAGCGCAAACCAACGAATGTCAGTCTTGTATGCATTCTCCTGAGGGCGTACATAAGGGACATATTGTTCCGCAACAGAAGATTGATACAAATCGACAAAGGCAGAAGCGCGTCGATCTACATAGTTTTCCCAAGGCCCGCGACCGTAGTAAGTGAGTTGATCAAAGTCTTTAGGCATTTGCATCCGCATGCCGACACGAGGAATATCGGCTTCGTATTTTGTAGGCTGTAAACTATTCTGAATGTAAATAACTCCAGATCCCCAAACCGTATAATGACTTGAGAAAAGCGTTTCTACGCCAGGTAGCCAATAAGCGACTTTGATGTCTATGGTATTATTGGCCACTTGTTTGATTGCTATACTTTTAACTTCCAATCCCAATGAAGCCTCTTTCCACTTAATATTTTTTTTGTGCATGTGGTTACCCAAATCGTTGTCCGTAGGAGCACGCCAGAAGTTAGGATGAGGACCTTTGCCCGCTGTAATTAATTCATCACCTTGATAATTAAATGACTCAATACGTCCACTTTTTTTGTCAAAAATAAGTTGGAAAATATCATTGGAGATGTTGACTTTTTCTACAGACTCTTTTAGTTGTAAATCTGGACCATTATCGGAAATCGTTTTTTTAGTTTGATAAAATTTGTCAATTTTTATTTGCTCGCGAGCAACTTCGTAGCCTTTTGACAGCAAGCCCCAATCGCTCCGAGTAGTAGCCGAAATATGGATAAAGTATTCTGTGTTTTTCTCAAATTTGAAACCCTTCAAAGGTAGGTAAATTACCTTGCTGCTATGTGCTGCGACATCTATTGTTGGGACAGGAATAGTTTTCAATACTTTCCCATCTGCTTTTAGTTGAACATTAATGTCAAACCTCTTGAGATTTACAAAGTCATAAATGTTTTCGACAAGAACACGAAGGTCTTCGTTTTTATTTATACCAATTGATTTAAAGTTGATGAATTCATGTGCTTTCTTGACTTCGTATAAAGCAGGCTGTGGCTTGCGATCAGGAAAGACGATACCGTTGTTGAGGAAGCTATTGTCCGATGGCATGTTTTTGCCAAAGTCACCGCCGTAGGCATAAAATTTTTCGCCTTTATCGTTGGTTTTCCAAATGGATTGATCGACCCAGTCCCAGATGAAACCGCCTTGGAGATTGTCATACTTTTCAATAATATCCCAATAGTCTTGAAAGTTGCCTGTACTGTTGCCCATCGCATGTGCGTACTCGCTGGGAATGAAAGGACGATCGGTGATGCTTTTTCCGACCTGTTCGAAAGTGCTGGGTCGAGGGTATTGTGGCACGATGATATCAGTGTTGGCTTCCATGTTGAAATAAGTGGCATCACCATCTCGGTAAGTTCGTTCGTATTGGACAGGACGTTTGGAGCGATCTAGTGCTTTGATGGCATCGTAACCTGCAAAGAAATTGACGCCATTACCAGCTTCATTCCCCATGGACCAGATGATGACAGAAGGATGATTTTTATCGCGCTTAACCATACGGGTCATACGTGCAAGATGCGCCTTTTTCCAACTTTCTTTTTTACCTAAAGTGTGTTTGCCATAGTACATACCATGTGATTCGATGTTGGCTTCATCCACAACATATATTCCATGTTTGTCACAAAGATCATAAAACGAAGCAGCTCGCGGATAATGCGCTAAACGGACTGCATTGATGTTATTTTCTTTCCAAAGTTTAATGTCATTTAGGAAAACTTCATCACTTACGGTTTGCCCAGTTTCGGGATGCGTCTCGTGGGTGTTCACGCCCTTGAGTGTGATGCGTTGACCGTTGATGAGGAGGAGACCATTTTTGATTTCTACTTTTCTAAAACCGATATCCTGTTTAGTGGTTTCGATGAGTTTGCCTTTCTCGTCTTTGATGCGAAGTATGACTTGATAGAGATGCGGTGTCTCTGCGTTCCAGGCTGCAATATCAGGGATGTTTTCTTTAAAGAAAAAATCTTGCGTACTATTGCTTTCTATATTGAATGCTTGTTTGCCACTGCTAAGCTCTTTACCATCTTTGTTTAGTTGATAGCTGAGTTGATAGTTTTGCTTTTTGGAAAGATTATTTTCCAATGTTATGATGGCATCAAGGATCCCATTTTCGTAACTTTTGTCAAGTGTAGTGATTAGATCAATGTCTTTGATACGGACTTTAGCTTGAGCATAAAGTCGAACACTCCGTTCGATACCACTCAATCGCCAAAAATCCTGACACTCCAAGTAAGAACCATCTGACCAGCGGAATATTTGGAGTGCCACCGTGTTTTTTCCAGTCTTTAGGAATTTGGAAATATTAAATTCTGCAGGCAATTTACTGTCTTGCGAGTAACCAACATATTGACCATTGATCCAAACAAAACCAGCGGAGCGCATCGTTCCAATGTGTAGGAATATTTCTTTGTCTGTCCAATTTTTCGGAAGGTTAAAATCCCTACGGTATGATCCCACCGGATTGTAATCATGTGGTACTTTTCCCGGGTTTTTCGGCACACCGTCAACAAATTCCATCTCATCAGAAACCTTATTCCTAATGTCAGAAAAAGCATAAGGATGATTTACATAAATTGGAATCCCATAACCTTGCAATTCCCAATTGGAAGGGACAGGAATTGCATCCCATTTCGAGACATCGAAATCCAGTTTATAAAAATCAACTGGTCGTTTATCTGGAAAGCGAACCCAATTGAATTTCCATTTTCCATTAAG
>CAKZUK010000242.1 GCA_937921775.1 uncultured Saprospiraceae bacterium | reverse complement strand
CTGTTGCTGGTGGCTATCAGGTTGATATGACCATTCAACAAAAACTGCGTGGTGCTCCAGCATTTCACACCAACACTCCAATAGATGTAACTTGTATAGATGAAAACTTCAATCGTTATACTGAACAAGTAATGGTTTCTGGAGAACTTACAGATGTAAGTATTACTGCTCCATTTGAGCCCATTGCAACTTTCTTGAATGGGGATCATAAACTAAATATTGCAAATATCGCAAACGAAAATTTAATTACGGAACCAGACAATTACGGTTTCCAAGCTGCTGATTTAAATGTCTTTGTTGAAACTGTTCCTTCAGATACTTGGATGCGTGTAGAACATTGTTGGATTGCACCAGACGTGGTTCAGAATCCTGAGCCAGGCACCAGAGTTTCAAAAACACACTACTGGAAAGTTGATGCTGATTTACCAGAAGGATTTTTAGCAAAAGGAATTTTCAATTATCGTGGTCCAGCAATTCCAGAGTTGGATAAAGATTTGGTTGCTTTCAATGAGGATAGCATTTTACTGGTTTACCGAAAAGATGCTTCTGAAGAATGGCAATTGGCTGTACCTCAGGAGAAGGTTGTATTCCTACCTACAGATGGTGAAGGTTTCATTAGAGCTGATTCATTAATTGCTGGTGAATATGCTTTTGCAGTTGGAGTATTTGAAGGGATGGTTGCTACAGATGAAATAAACATTGAGTCTAAGGTTTCTATTTTCCCAAATCCTACTGTTGATCTTATCACTATTAGTGGTACTATTTCTCAACCAAGTTCTATAGTTGTTAGTCTATCAGATGTATCTGGGAGAGAAATTGTCACAAAATCCATGGGTTTGATTAATAACGATTGGAGCCTTGAATTAAACTTAAGTGATTATACAAATGGTATTTATATCTTGGAGATAAATAATGATATGGGCCAACTACTAAGTCAAGAAAAAATAATCAAATCAGCACCTTAATGTGCTATCTAGCTAATAAAGAGCTCGATAAACATTTGCATTAAATACAATACAAAAAATCAATCAATACTTGTTCGGTCGAAAAGATCGAACAAGTATTTTTTTTATTTAAAAAATCGAGTTTACTGAGCTTGCAAGGCATGATTTTTGGCCTTTTATAATTTTATATGCTTCACAATATGAAATTATTATGAGAAAAGTTACAACTCTTGTTGCTCTTTCGGCAATTATGTTTTTCAGTGCCTGTCAAAAAGATAGTGATACTTCAGAAACAGACGAAGGGCTTGATACGGAGCTTTTAGATGCGATTGCTTTAGCATCTAATGGCGAAGGTGCTTCACGCTATATGATGCCTTCTAGTGACAACTTTAATGCAATTCCACAAGACCCATTGAATGCTCTATCGTCTGCAAAGGTTTCTTTAGGAAGATTACTTTTTCATGAAACAGCGCTTTCCATAGCCACTATGAAACCATTAGGCGAAGGAAGAACTTCTTGTGCTTCTTGCCATTTTGCTGCTGCTGGTTTTCAAGCCGGTAGATTCCAAGGGATTGGAGAAGGAGGTGTTGGTTTTGGTGTAAATGGAGAAGGTCGTCAAAGAGGGATGCTCTATGAAGAAGTCGAACTTGATGTACAACCGATTCGAACGCCTAGCGCTATGAATGGCGCTTATCAGATTAATCAATTATGGAATGGCCAATTTGGAGCAAGTGGCTTAAACGTTGGGACGGAGTATGCCTGGACTGAAGGAACTCCAATAGCGACCAACAACCAAGGTTACGAAGGGATGGAAGTTCAAGCAATTGCTGGACTTAAAGTTCACCGAATGGACATTGACATGGAGGTTTTAGAACCGCTTGGATACAAAGAGAAATTTGATCTTGTTTTCGGTGATTTCCCGGAGGAAGAAAGATATACCAGAGAAACTGCTGGTCTTGCTATCGCAGCTTACGAAAGAACAATTCTCTCCAATGAAGCGCCATTTCAAAAATGGTTGGCTGGTGAGAAATCCATTCTATCTGATCAGGAAAAAAGAGGCGCTATTGTTTTCTTTGAAAAAGGAAAGTGTGTCAGTTGCCATGATGGCCCTGCTCTAAATAAAATGGAATTCCATGCCTTGGGTATGGACGATCTAGTCCTTTGTCCTGAGGAAACGTTTAAAACTACTGAAAGCGGTGGAGAAAGATTAGGACGTGGTGGTTTTACAGGAATTGAAGATGACAACTATAAATTTAAAACACCGCAATTATATAATCTTGCTGATTCTCCATTCTACGGTCATGGTAGTAGTTTTAGATCAATCAAGTCTGTGGTGATGTACAAGAACTTTGCAGTTCAACAAAACGAAAATGTGCCTGAAAATGCGCTTTCCGAATCGTTTACAGCTCTTAATTTGACGGAGGAAGAAATTGATGACCTGACTACCTTTTTGAGCATCAGCTTACGTGACAATAACTTGATGCGCTACCAACCAGAAAGTGTTTTGTCTGGAAATTGTATTCCTGTTAGTGATCCGATGGCTTCGAGTGATCTTGGCTGTGACTAATTCCTCTTATAAAAATTACAAATAAAAAAATGCTTCCAGGCTTGACAGTCTGGAAGCATTTTTCATTTGATTATTGCTATCTAAAAAAGTACCATCTTCTCCATCCAAACATGCTCATCAACCACAATCTGTAAGAAGTAAACACCTTTTGCTTTGTCAGATAAATCCAATTCTAAAACATAGTCACCACTTGTAAAATTATCTTTTGCTAACAATTGCTTTTGTCCGCCAATACTGACTAAAGAGATCGCTATATTTCCTTGTAATTCTGATTGCATTTTCAAAACCACAAAACCAGAAGACGGATTAGGCGATAAGCTAAAATCAAACTGATTGAAGTAGGAGTCATTGATCGAAGTCGTACAAGGATTATTTGGGCTTAGTGCAACTACTTGTGTAAACGTGTTTGTACAAGCTGTTGACAAATCAGTGACCTCTAAAGTGTATTCTCCAAATTCCAATACACAATAATTCAAGTCAGTCTCCCCTACTAATATTTCTCCGTCTTGATACCACTGCAAACTATAAGCTACTGGTAGCTCATCCTCATCAAATACAAACAACAGATTATTGTTATTTGCAAAAGCAGGTGAAGCTGGTAATGCAATAAAGTCCAAACTCATGTCATCAGAGAAAGCGATACAACCATCTGGACTAGCATATGAAACGCTGTATAGACCTGGAATAGTTGCGGCTAATTCAGCATCTAAAGCTCCTTGAATCAACTCCCCATCCAAATACCAAGTATTGCCCTCAGTGTAAGAGGATGTCAAATATATCGTATCTCCATTACAAACCTCAGAAGCAGAATTATCCAATATTGGCGCTTCCGGTACTTCATAAACAATAACCGTATCCATAGACGCTATAGTACTAACTGGATGGAAAATTTCCAGCTCGACAGCAAAGCTACCTATGTCAATGACAGGGCCTGTAAATTTATTAAACGTAACTGTTCCACAGTCATCATCTGCTCCATTTACACCACTGTCATTATCAATTACCTCTAGCAAATAATCACCATCTTCCAATGGCCAGTTGCCACTAACTGATATTGGCGGAAACGTATTTTCAAAAACATTGGAGTCATAGATCAAGGTTCCGCCTGGGTCCGTAATCATGATATGCATATCAGGTGCCGTACTAAAATCAGGGAAGGTTGGGAAATCATCACAATCTGTTTCTGTAACAGTAATACTAGTTAAAACATAACCTGTTGTATCCACTTCCGCTTCGTAATTTACGATATAAACTCCAGCTTGATCATAAACGACTGTGCTTGGATTTTCAGTAGTGCTGGTCGTTCCATTTCCAAAGTCCCATACATAAGAATAACCATCATTTCCACCCGAAGGTATATTGTTGGTAAAATCTACTTCCACAGAACCGCAGCCGATATTATTCTCCATGCTGAATCCATCCGTTTGGCTGCCCGATGGTTCCACAATCATAAGCATACTAAAAGAAGCAGATTGTGTCAATCCAAAAACAACCGCATCAATCACTACATCCACAATAAATGTATCAGCGGTAAAAGGAGTTCCACAAAAACGAATACAGCCGTCTGTCTCATCTTCTGGGATATAAATATCTTGATCCACTTCCCAAGCTAAGCCTGGAGGGACATTGGTCAATGAATTAATTGTGATTTCGTCAATAGTAAGTCCTGCAGGAATGGAAGGATCATTGGCATTAACGGGGTCCGTTGTTTTTGGCAATCGGAAGCTAAGATCCTGTTCGTAATAAACGCCAACTGTTGCGTTGGGTATTGCTCCAAGGTAGATCGTATCTTCTGGCAAACCAGCTGGAACATTAATAAGGCAACCAGGGCATTGAGCAATAATTTGTCCAGCAAAAAAAGTGGATAGAAAACATGCGAGTAGAAGTATTCTTTTCATTATAGAATATTTTGAATGAGGAAACTTAACTCTGCGCTATGGCATAATTAAGGCTGGGATTTTCCCAAATAATGTGCATGGATTTCTTTTGTAGTGTGTGAAGATAAGGATAGTTGGAAGTTAGAGGTGAGAAGTTGGAAGTTGGAGAATCACTCGACCGCAGTGGTTCCGCGATTGATGGATACTTCCCACCTCCAACTTCATACTTCCAACTAGTGGCGTAGTCGCCTATTTTTGTAAAACAACCTTCTGAGTCAAGGCATCAGCTCCATTGCTAAAGCTAAACTGGTAAACACCATTTGCCAACTGACTTCCATCAAAGTTAATTACATTGTCGCCAGTTGTAACTAAAATTTGCTCGCTATGAACTAGCTCACCTAGCAAGTTAACAACACGAAATTGAAGTGTTTCAGAAACGTCAGATTTGATCGTAATATTTGTAAAGTCAGAAAACGGATTAGGTGCCGTTTCCACAGTCATGTTATCGTTTAATGCCTCTTCCGTGCTTGTACTGATTGTACATGTAGTTGCCCCTTCAGGATCCAAGGTCAACGTATAGCCATCTCCTCCGAGTAAATCAAGAACGGTAGAAAAAGGAACGGCAGGAATTCCTTCAGCAGTAATCGTTCCTTCGATAGTCAGTACGTGATCTCCAACTTCGCCAGCAACAGTTGCCGTTCCCCAGATTGCACCACAACCTAATACATCCGCCGGTAAAAACTCACCACTTGGAGGGTTTGTTGCGAAAACTAAACCAGTAGGAAGGCCAGTTAGACCAGTTACTTCGATTTTAGTAATTGCAGCATCAATAACAAAAGGAGTTGTCAAGTGAATAGAATCCGGTACTACAAAAGTAAACGGAAAGTAGTAAGCTGAGTTAACACAAGCACTTTCATAAACACCACTCTCTGGGTTAGCAGCATCTAGTGGCGGTGGATATACTCCAAACATAGAGTCAATATACATTTGATTTGACTCACAAATTTGTGCATCAGCTTGAACAAAGGCACCTAAAGAAAAAAGACATAGAAGTAATAATTGCTTCATAATATTTGATTTGTAAATAATTTATTAAAAAACTAAACGGTTTTATTTTATAGAATTCTTTGACAAATTCCTTTGATTTAAATTTATACTTTTTTGAAAGATAAGCTCAAACATTTATCAGGGCTCAGCTATCTGGGCACAAAGATACGCACTTATCAAATAACCCTTTGCAAGTTAATGGCTTTTTTGCGTAAGCTCCATCTTCATATCGCTATTAATTTGCAAGCTACCATACAACAAACACGAAGAGAAACGGCCGTAAAATTTGATTTATTGTAATTTTCTCTAAACTATGGTATTAAAGTTTTTAACACTTTATCATTCCCACACAGTTATGAATTGCTGGTTCTTTTTTTATAGATTTGTGCCAGCAATAAAACGATTTTGGACCGCGTTCTGTGATCGTTAGTAACAATAAAAAATTTATTTGAGTCACTGCGAACTTTTAGTTATAGCTAAACAATGCTAAAGAAACTACTTCAGCTAAAAACTTGAGCTTATTAGTGTCTCAACTTATTTATTGTTTCACGCTTATTGAGAAAACACACCCATTCTGAATTTTTATTTGAATTATTATTGTCCCTGTTCAAAAATAGATTGCTCCCAAAAGAATCAATCAAAAATGGTTTTCTTTTATAGA
Organism: uncultured Saprospiraceae bacterium; assembly: GCA_937921775.1. Taxonomy (GTDB): domain Bacteria; phylum Bacteroidota; class Bacteroidia; order Chitinophagales; family Saprospiraceae; genus CALGLS01. Next base: position 17,431 of record CAKZUK010000242.1, on the reverse strand, counting down.
GAACTAAGAACTTATTCATTGACAAACCAATGGCACTCTATTATGAGTTTCCATTAATTTACATTTAAAACTGTTCTGAATGAAACATCTTTTTACCCTTTTTTCTTGCTTGCTTTTTAGCATTAGTTTAATTGCTCAAAATGCTAGCCTCGAAGGAGTTATTATCGACGAGATTACTGGCGAAGGCTTAATTTCTGCCACTATTAAATCGGGTGCAAATGGCACAACTACTGACCTCGATGGTCGCTATAGTCTGAATCTCCCTTCCGGGAAACACCGCATCGAAATCAGCTACGTAGGTTATGAAACTTCTACTACTGAAATCGAATTAAATGATGGTGAAACGCGTACATTAAATTTCACTTTAAGTGAAGGTGCTACCCTACTTAACACTGCTACTGTTTCAAGTAGTAAATTTGAAAAATCATTAGGAGAAGTTACTGTTTCTCTTGACGTTTTAAAAGCGGAACTTATTGAAAATACTGGCGCAACAAATGTTACGGATGGACTAAATAAAGTATCTGGTGTTTCTGTGGTTGCAGGGCAAGCAAACATCCGTGGTGGAGCTGGTTGGTCTTATGGAGCTGGTAGTCGAGTACTCTTGCTTATTGATGATATTCCGGCGCTTCAAGCTGATGCAGGTTTCCCTAACTGGGTTGATGTCCCTGTTGAAAACATTGCCAATATCGAGGTGGTAAAAGGCGCTGCGTCAGCACTTTACGGTTCTTCAGCCATGAATGGAATTATTAATGTACGAACAGCTTACGCAACTTCGGTTCCTTACACACGGGTTTCTACTTTTGCAACTGTTTATGATCAACCTAAAGACAAAGCGAAATCTTGGTGGAAAGATGAAGGAAACTTTTTGGATGTTAATTCTGATAAAGAAATACTCGATACAGTTACCTTAACACCAAGCTATTTTGGGGGAAACAAAGGCTTTAATAAACCGGGGAAACTTGGTTTTAGTTTAGCCCATAGACAAAAGCTAGGAAAGACTGATTTAGTATTGAGTGCCTATGCTTTGACTACACAAGGTTTTAGACAATATACCTACAGTAATTATGCTCGATTTAATCTAAATATTCGTCATCGTTTAACGGATAAACTATCGCTTGGTTTTAATAGTAATTTTAATCGAGGGAAAGGACGAAGTTCTTTTTACTGGGCGAACAACGAAGCTGGTGCTTATAGTTCTGATATTGGCGATTTATCGAATAGCGATCGCTTTCGTTTTACAGTGGATCCTTATCTTACTTATTTTGCAGCTAATGGTATTCGCCATAAGCTAATGACTCGCTACTATAGCATCAATAATAAAAACGATAATGATCAAGCAAATAAATCTGGCCTTTTCTATTCTGAGTACCAAGTTCAAAAAAGATGGGAGGACATTGATTTAGATCTCACTTCAGGAATCGTAGGTACTTGGTCCGACGTTACTGCACCACTTTACAACGGGAAGTATACTTCCTCCAATTATGCGGCCTATTTACAAGTAGACAAGAAATTTTTTGACAAACTAAATATTTCTGGAGGTGTTCGATATGAAAGAAACAGCCTTAGCAATAGTGACTTTATAGTGGCCGATACCGCTTATTTTGTAAGCAGCACCTCAACAGATGCGAAACCCGTATTTCGACTAGGTCTTAATTACCAGCCTGCCAAATACACCTATATTAGAGCCTCTTGGGGGCAAGGTTATCGTTTTCCTGTCATTGCGGAGAAGTTTCTATACACTACAGCTTCAGCCTTTGGTATCCTCCCAAACCCAGATCTTGAACCAGAAACCGGCTGGAGTGCAGAAATAGCTGTAAAACAAGGTTTTAAAATTTCTAACTTCAATGGATTCATTGACCTAGCTTTCTTTTGGAATGAATACAATGACATGATGGAATTTGGTGTTGCTGACCCTGAGAATCCATTGTCGGTCAACTTCTTTTCATTCCAATCAACAAATATTGGTAATACTCGAATTCAAGGTCTTGAAACCAGTTTTGGTGGAGAAGGCAAACTTTTTGGATTACCAACTACCTTTATTGGTGGTTACACCTTCATCAATCCTGTTTTTAAGGAATTCACAGATGAAATACAAGATCGTTCTACTTCCGACAAAAATGTACTCAAATACCGCTTCCGCCACCTAGGGAAATTTGATATTGAATCCCGTTATAAAGCCTTTAGCTTGGGAATTTCAGGAACAATGGCTAGTAAAATGGAAGCAATTGATTCTGTCTTAGGTATATTCAAAGGAACCAACACTTATCGTAAGGAAAATGACCATGGTTTTCAAACCTTCAGTGCCCGCCTTGCTTATATTCCATATGAGCATCTCCGCCTTTCTATCATAGGAGATAATGTGCTCAACGAGGAATATATGACGAGACCTGGGGTATTAAACGCTCCTAGAAATGCTACTTTGAAACTAGATTATACCTTTTAAATTGTAGTTTCGATGGCAGTTGCAGTTTCAGTGGGAAGTCAATCGCGGGAACACTGAGGCTGCAATTGCGACTTTTTAATTATAACTCCACTGCCATTTTGTCACATCTTTTCTTTAAAATGCTTATCTTTGCGCCTGCATTCAGCGATCATATTTAGATCCGCTGTTATTTATTGATAGTCAATGATTTACAAACCTATTTTTGATGTAAATCATTGAATGAAAGCGCAAAAATGTACGACGACAATCCTACCATAAACGATTTAAAGAAGCCGCTTGACGAGAGTAAGCAGGGTGATGTGTTTTATAATGAACAAATGTTGACTCCTCAAACGGGTAAAAAATTCTATATCGAAAGCTACGGCTGCGCTATGAATTTTAGCGACAGCGAGATTGTAGCCAGTATCCTTTCGGAGGTTGGCTATTCTCCTACGAAGGTGATGGAAGAGTCTGACTTGATCCTGATCAACACCTGCTCTATCCGTGAAAAAGCAGAAGATAATGTGCGTCAACGCCTTCGTCAGTTTGATAAGGTGAAGAAGGAAAAACCGGGAACTTTGATTGGCGTACTTGGCTGTATGGCTGAGCGCTTGAAGGAAAAATTTCTGGAGCAGGAGAAGCTGGTAGATATTGTAGCTGGCCCTGATGCTTATCGAGACTTACCTAAATTGGTTGCTACTGCTGCGGGCGGAGAAAAGGGTATGAATGTTTTTCTTTCTCGTGAAGAAACTTATGCTGATATCAATCCACTTCGATTGGACTCCAATGGTATTGCTGCTTTTATTTCTATTATGCGAGGCTGCGACAATATGTGCTCCTTCTGCGTAGTGCCTTATACACGTGGTCGCGAGCGAAGCCGAAATGCTTTTAGCATTGTAGCTGAAGCAACAGACTTACACCAAAGAGGATATAAGGAGGTGACTTTGCTTGGGCAAAATGTTGACTCATTCAAATGGGAGAACCCTGAAACCAATGAAGTGGTCAACTTTGCACAATTGATGGAAATGGTGGCTTTGGTTAGCCCAGAAATGCGTATTCGTTTTTCTACTTCACATCCTAAAGATATTACCGATGAGGTACTGCACACGATGAATAAGTACGAAAACATTTGCAACTACATCCACCTACCCGTTCAATCTGGTAACAGTAGAATTCTAAAGAAAATGAACCGTACTTATGACCGTGAATGGTATATGGAACGTGTTCGAAAAATATATGAAATCATTCCTGATTGTGCAATTTCTGCTGACATCATCTGTGGTTTTTGTTCTGAAACAGAGGAAGACCATAAGGAAACATTGTCTATGATTGAATGGGCTAACTATACGATGTCTTATATGTTTTTCTATTCGGAGCGACCTGGAACATTGGCTGCCAGAAAATATGAAGATGATGTGCCACACGATGTAAAAAAACGTCGCTTACAAGAAGTCGTTGACTTACAGATGAACATATCTCATAAAAATAATCTAAAGGATATTGGCAAAACATTTAAGGTCTTAATTGAAGGTGATTCAAGAAAGTCAGCTGCTGATTTCAAAGGTCGAACTAGTCAAAATAAAGTTTTGATATTCCCTAAAAAGGATGGCTTGAAACCTGGGGATTATACGGAGGTAACGGTCACTGGTGTTACTCGAGCTACCCTTATTGGAGAGTTGGCTTAATCTAATACGCTCAATCGACCCTCCTAGATTTAATTGACTTTATTCGGTGAATAATTATTCGTAAGACGCAATCTTTCTATCTAGTTATGCTTATTGCAAAAGCTGTGCTTTTGCAATAAGCAACTACTCAACTACTTAGTTGTTTGTTTGGTAATTGAGGCTTTCGTTAAGTAAAGACTCAACATGCATAAATACATTATTGAGAAAAAATGGCAAATCTACAATCCATAAAACAAAAATTTGGTGTTATTGGAAGCTCTCCAGCATTAGACAATGCCTTGGCTACAGCGGTACGTGTTGCTAACACTGATTTAACGGTATTGATTAATGGTCAGAGTGGAGTTGGTAAGGAAGTTTTTTCTTCTATCATTCATTCACTTAGTCCTAGGAAACATAATAAATTTATTGCGATAAACTGTGGTGCGATACCAGCAGGCACGATAAACTCAGAATTATTTGGGCACGAAAAAGGCGCGTTTACTGGAGCAAGCACAGAGCGCAAAGGATACTTTGAAACGGTAGATGGTGGTACGATATTTTTGGATGAGATTGGTGAAATGCCCTTAGATACGCAGGCATTCTTATTGCGGATATTGGAGTCTGGGGAATTCCTCAGAGTAGGAAGTAGTAAAGTTTTGAAGACGGACGTCCGTGTAGTTGCTGCCACTAATGTTACATTGGAAAAAAGAGTGCAGAGTGGGAAATTTAGAGAAGATTTGTTTTATCGTTTGAGTACGGTTCCGATCAAAGTTCCTTCTTTACGAGAGCGACAGGAAGATATTTCTATTCTATTTCGAAAGTTTGCTGCAGACTTTGCAGACAAATACCGAACATCAACTGTCCGCCTAGATGATAAAGCTACTTTGCTCTTGGAAAGTTATCCATGGCCAGGAAATATTCGGGAGTTAAAAAACATTGCGGAGCAACTCTCTGTAATGTCTGAAGAAAAAATTGTTAGTGCGGAGATGCTAGTGCAGTTGATGCCAAAAGTCCTCAACCGCAACCTACCTGCTATTCGCAAGAATGGCGAAGGAGAAGGCAATTTACAAGAACGTGAAATTTTATACAAGTTGCTTTTCGATATGAAAAACGACTTGAATGATTTGAAATCGCTAGTATTTGAACTAATCAACAATAACGACTTAAGTGTCCCTGATGTTCGTAGTTTGCGACAACTTCAGCAAGGCGATACTTCTCGTAAAAACTATCCTACCAAAATGGCTGATCTTGAAGATCAGCAGGGCTACTACCCTACTCAGCCCGAAATGAGTAAACCATCTTACGATCCTGACGCACCCATCATTATTGAGAATCCAACTGATCACAACTATGATCGAATGGAAGTTATTGAAGACAATCTTTCTTTGGAAGATATGGAAAAAGATATGATTACACGCGCGCTCAAAAAGCATAAAGGACGAAGGAAAGATGCTGCTGCTGAACTTGGAATTTCAGAGCGGACTTTGTATCGAAAAATTAAGCACTATGAATTGGATTAGAGAATTCAAGTTGCGTAATCAAGACATAGGAAAAGGCAAAATTTAATGCCTCCTACTCTTCAGCTACGAGATAGCCTATTACTTCAATTTTCAATATGCTTAGGAATAAATAGGTAACCTCCTTTGTCATAAAAAGAGGTTACCTATTATCTGAATTAATTAGTAGCCATCATTTTGTTTAATCACATCAAAACTCGAAAGCACTTCTGATACTGGAATTGGGAACAAATGATATCGACTATCAATCGTTTCTCCCATTTCTGCATCAACAGTTCCAGTTCTAACTAAATCAAACCATCTCTGACCTTCAAAAGCTAACTCAAGTCTTCTTTCATCTTGAATGGCTTGTCTAACCAATGCCTGCGAATTAAGAACTCCCGAGTCCAAAGCATCCAATCCAGCTCTAGTTCTAATTGGATCTAAAAGCCCAAGAACAGTCCCAGCAGCTGTGCCATTCTCATTTAATGCTTCAGCATATAATAAAATAACATCTGCTAATCTCAGTTCTATCCAGTCGTGATCAGCACCACCTGTTTGAGGGAACTTTGGAGAAGCCATAATTGATGTATCAATAGTTACCTCTCTTCTCAAGTCACCCACACTTGCATCAAAAGCAGCAACTAAGTCCGTGTCTAGTGGCTCAAGTGATTTTGTATCAAGCCCACCAGACCAAGACCAAAACTCAGAAAATCCATATTCATCATTTATAGAACTTGACATTTGAGTTGCATATATGATCTCTGAATTCAAGTCATATGCCTCACCAAAAATCTCAGCAAAGTTAGATTGTAACATAATACCAGCAGCAGCAGCACCATTGACTACAGCCTCTAGTTGTGTCTCTGCTTTACCAAATTCGCCCATTTGAACATAAACCTTACCTAGCATTCCTTGAGCTGCATATTTAGATGCTCTTCCATCTGTTATTTCAGCACTCAAAGCAGCTATGGCAGCTTCTAGGTCAGGGATGATTACGTCATTATAGACACTTGCAGCAGGTTGTCTCGCTAAAATAGTCCGATCTGTTGTACTTGGTTCAGCAGATAAATTGACGGTAACATCGCCGAAGACTCGTACTAGTTTGAAATAAGCCAAAGCCCGTAAAAATTTGGCTTCACCTACTTCAGTAGCGTTTCCAGAATTTTCGATGACGCTATTTGCACTTAGTATTGACTTATATAAGCCAGAATAGAAAGGTCCAAAAAACTGATCTTCCATCGATGTTAAATCAGCGTTGAAGACATCAAAGTCAGTATATGGAGCTTCAAACATAAAGGCGTTGTCAGCTCTAAAGTCTCCCATCACTGCCATTGGCGTAGCGGAACTGTGTTGATAGAAATAAGCTGCATTCAAAATCCCATCATATTCAGTCAAAGAGCTTGAGCTGGCAATGTTTGATGGAGATTGATCCAGTTTCTCACAAGCTGTTGCTATCAACAGTATTGATGCCAACAATAGATATATTTTTTTCATAATCTTATTATTTGAAATGAACATTTTTAATTTACAAATGAACATTTAATTGTTTAAAAATTGTAATCATTAAACTAGAATTGAGTGAATAGAAAAGAACTAAATAGAAACAAATAGTTCTTCTCTATTTTCTCCTACGAGTAATGATTAAAAGTTAACATTTAGACCGAATGTAAAGCTTTTCACAATCGGGCTTGCACCAACTTGTACACCATATGTTGTTGGGCCTAAGTAACCACTATTTGTAATCTCTACACCTTCAGGATTAAATGAGGTGTAATTACTATTCATCACATATAACAAGTTAGTTGCGGCAGCATATACTCTCAAAGAACCTAAACCAACTTTGGACGTCAGATCTTGATCAATTGTATAACCAATAGTCACGTTTCTCAATGCTGTATAAGATGCATCTTGAATCATGGCGTCAGTCTGATCTCTATTTCGATCGTAATGCATTCCATTATGATCAGCAATTCCATCACCCTCTGCATCAAAATTAGCTTGTAAAGATCTTCCCCATTGCGAGCCATAATAAAGTGGATCGATATTATAAACTTCACCACCCTGAGCACCTTGAAGTTGGATAGCTAAATCAAATGCTTTATAACTAACTTGAGTACCTAAACCCCAGTAAAAATCAGGAGTATTTTGTCCTATTTTGACCAAATCACCACCATCTTCAACTGTTCTTGTCGCATCAATTTCACCAAAGCCTTCTTCGCCAGGAGCCTGTTGGTCTACGATATAACTGTATCCACTTTCCTGACCAGGAAACTCTAAAGGATTTGAAAGGTATTTCATTTCAACAGTTCCTGTAGTTTCTACACCCCACATTTCTCCAATCTCACCACCTACATAGTTTCTAAATACTGGACCTCTTCCACTCTGACCATATATTGTTGGTGCTAAGCCTCTGTCTGCATCATCCGGATCACCTGGCAGGTCTATAATCTCTGTGTTAACTGAAGAGTAATTAACGTTAACATTCCAGCGTAAATCCTTTGTATTGATTATTGCTGCACCAAGTTCAAGTTCTATTCCAGAACTTTGAACATCACCAGAGTTAAGCGCAATGGAACTAGTTCCTAATACTTCCGAAACACTTTGTCTAATTAATATATCTTCGATATCAGAGGTGTAATAATCCAAACCTACGGTGAAGCGATTTTCAATGAAACCTAAATTAACCCCGTAGTTGGTTTCTGTATTTGTTTGCCATGTTAAGTTTGGATTTGCAATATCTGAAGGAATTAAGAAACCAGTTCCAAAGGTCGTTGCTGTAGGATTTAAAAGACTCAATGAGCCGTAAGCTCCTAAAAAAGAGGTAGTCCCTAAAGAACCTCTACTGAAACGTAGTTTTAAATCTGTCAGAAAGTCTGAATTGTAAAAAGCCTCATTATGTACGTTCCATCCTAAGGAAACAGCTGGAAAGGTTTGGTATCTGTTATTTATTCCGAATCTAGAATCACCATCTCTTCTTATTGAAACCGATGCTAAATAGCGATTGTCATAGGCATAGTTAATTCTTCCAAAAACACTTCTTCTAGCAATCGTTTCTTCTCGTTCCGTAATAGCGATATCAGCTGGATCAAGTAGTGCATAATTTAAAGGTTGACCATATGGAATATTCGTAGCGTCTAAAGAGACACCATCGATATAGAAATTTTGAAATTCCACACCAACGACTGCCCCTATGTCATGGTTACCCAATACTTTACCATAATTCAAAGTCGTTTCACTTAATACTGAAGATCTTTTTATATCAGTCTGATCTAAATTAGTTTGAGTAGAACGTGCTCTAGAGTCAAATTCAAGTGATCTAGAATAAAAATCTCTCGTATCTCTTACATCTCCACCAAGAACAGTTTTAAGGTCCAAACCGTCTAAGATGTTAAACTGTAAATACGAACTAACATTTCCGAATAAAGTTTTTTGCCATCGGTCAGTGTTGTCAAGTTTCGTTGCAGGACCTGCATCTCCTGATCCTCCAATACCATTACCACTTCTTCCATAATGCCAATCTTGCGCTGTCATACCAGGTTCTAGTGTAGATATACTGTTATTCCAAGGTGCTTCATCACCTCCTCTAAAGCCATCGTCAAATGCAGCCAATCCTAAAGCCTGAGCTTGCTGATCCAAATCTTGAACGAATGCAATAGATGCTGCTGTATGGTAAATAGGATGAACGCTGTAAGACCTTAAAAGGTCTCTCATATCATGACCTACCATATCTCTATTCCCCATGAAACCATTTATGTTTAAGCCTGCTTTAAACCGCTCTCCCAATTTAGCATCGACATTCAAACGTGCATTATATCTTTCAAAGCCTTGAGTAATTGCAACACCATCAGTATTTAGGTAACCGATGGAAGCATAGTAGCTTACATCGTCAGTTCCTCCACTGAAGCTCAAGTCATGATTCATACTGTTACCATTCTGGAAGAACCAATCTTCCAGAGCTACCACATCAGGAGAATTTTTAAGTGCATTCAATCTGTATTCATAGATTGCAGGGTCTACTTCGGAAATATTAAAAGTACCATCAGCAACATTTGATTCGACTGTCTTTGCCCATTCGCCAGCTGTTGGATTTATATTGTCCTTTACGTATCTCCTTGAGGTGCTTACGTAAGCATTGTAACTAACAGAAGGTTTACCTGACTTTCCTTTTTTGGTTGTAACTAGAATAACACCATTTGCTCCTCTAGAACCATAGATAGCAGCTGAAGCAGCATCTTTTAGCACTTCCAAACTTTCAATATCATTTGGGTTTATTGTTGCTAAACTTCCTGAAATTGGATATCCATCTACAACAATTAGTGGATTGGAAGCACCAGAAATAGAAGAAGCTGCTCTAATTTGAATCTTGGGATCAGCACCAGGAGCACCGTCTTGATTTTGAATTAAGACACCAGGCAATTTACCCGCTAAAGCATCATCCACACGGTTAGCTTGAATAGATGCGATATCTGCTCCTTGTACCTGTGAGATTGCACCTGTATTGTGTGATTTTTTTCGTGAACCATAACCAACGACTAGGACCTCGTCCATAACAGAAGCGTCAGTTTTCATCGTGACATTGACAGTTGAACGGCCACCTACTGCCACTTCCTGACTTTTCATTCCTGTATAACTAAAAATCAAGATGGAATTTGGTTCTGCATTTATTTCATAATTTCCATTAACATCAGTAACGGTTCCAGTACTTGATCCTTTAATTATAACGGTAACACCGATTAGTGCTTCCCCTGTTTCTGTATCAATGACTTGACCAGTCACTTGTAATATTTGTGATTTTTCACCAATTGAGCTTGTTGAAAAATCATTTGCTTGTAAAGGTTGAAAGCCTAATAGAAGGAAAATCAATAAAAAGAGGCTTACCTTACAACAATTTTGTTGAAAATGTAAATGATTTAATTTCATAATAAAATTTTGATTTGAATATTTAAGCTGTTTTAAACGGCATACTAAATAGGAGTCGCTATAACATAGAAAACCTGTTTAATTTGGGTAATCCAATTTATTATTAGTTTCGACGAAATACATTCCTTTATTTTGACAAATGTTGGAACAGGTATTTTGTTAAACTTAGGTTCACTTTTTTAAGCGCCCAATACGGGTAGATTAGTTATCACTAATCCATTTTTTTTTTGTGAATTAACTAGAATTAATTTTATTGAAGGGCATGGTGTTTGTTGTTTTATTTCCGTTGTTTTAATTCTGAATAATTTTCACTTCATGGTTTTCCCAAATTCCAAAACATCCTGCGAATGCTTGACCATTGCTTCGGTTGCTGCTGCTCCATTTCGGTCTGAAATATATTGTAGAATATCTCTATGCTCATCCAATACCTTATTGTCAATTCCATCATCATCACAAACTTTATATTGGATATAGTTTTTTACAATGTCTGGAGTGATGATCAACATTAATGATTTGAGGACAGCGTTTTTACTAGCTTCTGCAATTTTGAGATGAAACATCAAATCCTCTTCTACTGCTGATTCTCCCTTTTTGATTTTATTTTCGTAAGCATGAAGTGCTTTTTGAATTTCAATTAAATCCTCTGACGTTCTCCGCTCAGCTGCTAGTCGGGCTCCATTAGTTTCAAGAATAACTCTTGTTTCTACTAAAGAAGAGAAATCAGATTCGTCTAACTTTAATACGTCTGTGATCAGACCCTCCAATGCCGTAATGCCAATTCCTGCTACAACAGTTCCACTTTGCGGTAACGTTTTTAATATGCCATAGAATTCTAACTTGCGAATAGCATCTCTTACATGGTTACGACTTACAGCTAATCTTTCTGCTAATTTCCGTTCAGAAGGAAGTCGATCTCCAGATTTTAATTGACCTGAAGTTATTAAACTCCTTATCTGACGAATGATCCTATCTACACTAGTCTCTTTAAAATTTTCTAGCATCTCTTTAGATTATTTTTGTCGATAGTACTTGAAATTAATTGGTCAACCAATTAATTGGTTGACCAAATTTACTATTATAATTCTATTTACCAAACATTTCCATCATATGTTTAGAATTATGCGAATTTTGTTGGGCAATTTATGCTATGTACATCACTCTTTGGTAGCTAATTGATCCTTCCATTTAATACTATGATCTCCTCGAATGTCTTTTGCAAAATAAATTTGACAATATCGTCTTAGACACAGAAAACATCTTAGTACTTTTAATCACATTCCCTTGTTAATCTTTCCTTAAGACGCATCTTAGTTTCTAGTATAACCGTTCTAAATAGTAGTTTTATCAAAAGCAAAATTATGTCTGCAATAAAAAATCGAATACTATTTTTGGGATTGATACTTGGAGCTTTGCTGCTATCCAATTGTTACTCTTTTAAAGGAACCTCTATTGACCCAGAAGTCAACACCTTTTATGTTGCTCTCTTTGAAAACAATGCAATAAATGTAGTGCCTGCTCTGGACATTATTTTTACTGAACGATTACGAGATAAGATTCGATTGGAATCCAGACTTCGATATAATGATACGGAGCCCGATATTGAATTTTCAGGATCCATTATTGGTTATGACATTTCTTCGGTTGCACCACAAGCTGGTGAGACAACTGCTTTTAGTCGATTGAAAATCACAGTGGCTGTTGATTATCTCAACAACAAAATTGAGGATGATAAGTGGAAACAAAATTTCAACTTTTTTGTAGATTTCTCTGCGGATGAAAACATCATTAACATTCAGGACGACCTGATCACTACTATCAATAATCAGATCGTGGAATTGATTTTTCAGAAGGCCTTTAACAACTGGTAGTCCATTGACAATCAGAGCTCTAATCGAATAGCAATATCCCTTAAGCGGCAATCTCAATTTTCAGACGACCCTAAAATACGCGAATGACAATTCTAGCCTATCTGGCTTTCTACCTAGCGCCAAAAGCTGCTTAGACTAAGCCAGCTTAGCAAGTCCATGAAATTGCCCCTGCAATTGCCATTAAAATTGCCATTTTTTAATTACCTTTATTGGATTGAGAAACAGCACACACATCCCCTATGGATTCGGCAAACTTCATTAACTTTATTAAAAATCCTGGTAGTTTACACCAACTTAGTTTTCAAGAGCTTAACAGCTTGATTGAAGCCTATCCCTATTGTCAAAATCTTCACTTCATAGTGATGATGAAAGCTAAAGTAGAACAACATAAGGATTTCGACAAAAAGCTAGGCGTTGCCGCAACCTATTGTGCTGATCGTAAATTTTTGTTCAAACAAATTCAGGATCCTATCAGACCAGAGAGTACCAGTGATAGTCACTATGGTGCATCTGAGATCAGTCAGGTCACCCATGACCCTGAGGAAGAAGTTGTTCGTAGCAGCTCTGTTGCAGTTCCACCTATTCCCATCATACCTAATAATGATGATGATGATTCTGATGATGATTCTGAAATTCCAGAAGAAATTCCACACACAAAAGATGAAACACTTTCGCCTGAATACATTAGTGATCACATTTTAGATCCTGACCTCAAGATTATTGAAGACGAAACAGGATCACAGCTTATTATAAAAAAAGCAGATATGCCGATGCATCCTGAAGATGAAAAACGCAAAGTGGTTTACCTCGAAGATCTGGTTAGTGAAAAAGAGAAGATTGAGGAAATTCCATTAACAAGTCAGAGCGAACTTGTCAATGAAGAGATACCTATTGAATCTGGAGCACCAATTATGAACCCAGAACCTGAAGATATTGATGATCCTGAGCTTCCATTGGAAGATGATGACATATTCGCAGTTGAATCGGATGCTGTTTCAGACCATGATATGGGTATTCCCATTTCAGAGGCGGGTACACAATCTGACCCAACTGAGCTACAAGAACTTCCTCAAGAAAATTTAGAAGAAAGCAATGCAAGTTCTCCCGGTTTTGACCTAAACGAAGAACCATATATCGAATCTGAATTGATAGTCATTCCTGATCACATTATTGATGATATTCCTTTTGAGATTACCAATATTCCCGACACTCCATCACCTGACCTTGAACCTGAGGACGAAATCGGGTTCATACAAGAAGAAGCTTTCTCCGAGGAAGGAAATGATAAAATATCAGAACAATCGACTGGAATACCCGTTATAGATAAGAAAATCAGAATGGATTACGAGGAGGAAGACCCAATTGATGAAACATCCGAAGACAATCTTCCTGAACAGGACGATAAAGAGATTGACAATGATGATAAGGTCGAGGAAAACACTGAAGAACTAACACCACTTCCAAAAATTGCATTCAAATCATGGCCTGGTAAGTTCAAACCTAGCATACCCAAAACCGAAGAGCTTGAAGCAATTCCTACAACTAAGGAAATAGAAGAAGCTCAGGTAGCCACCTCAACTGAAGAGTTAGAATCAACTGAACTAGTTCATCCTGAAAAGAACCTCGATATCTTTATAGAGGAGCAAGAAAAAGAGGTCGAAGAGGAAAAGCGCTCCGTAGATTTGACGGAAGTGATCAAAGAACATAAATCAAAGAAAAAGAAGAAAGCAGCTAAAGCTAAAAAGAAAAAGAAGGCAAAAAAAGAAAAGGCAAAGCGAAAGGAAATTGAAAAAATAGAGGAAGAAGCAGAGGCAAAAGCCAAGAAGAAGAAGAAAAGCAAAGATAAGAAGAAGAAAAAAGAAGGAATTAAAGAGCTGGCACAGAAGAGTTTAACACTAAGTGATGACATTATCTCTGAAACACTGGCTGAATTATTGGTAGACCAAGGAAGTAATAAGAAAGCTATAAAAATGTACCAGAAACTTTCCTTGATTTTTCCCGAAAAAAGTGCGTTCTTTGCATCGCAAATTAAAAAATTAAAAAATTAATCAATCATGGTTACTACTCTTACTGTACTTATCGCTCTTGTTTGTTTACTGCTAATGGGAGCAGTTTTAATTCAGAACCCAAAAGGAGGAGGAATTGACTCTACCTTTGGAGGTCAGGCTACTAACCAAATGTTTGGTGCAGCTAAGTCTTCTGACTTTATTGAAAAAGCTACTTGGGGATTAGCTATTGCCCTTTTTGTTCTTTGTATCGTCACTAGTTTGATGGTAGGTAGTCCAGAAGGTGCGCAGGAAGCTATTGACCTTATGCCTACAAACAACTAATATAATCTTTACTTCGATTCCGCTCAAGGCGAGCGCTTAGTTGGATATAAATAATGATGTCCCGGATTTTGATTTATCAAAGTCCGGGATTTCTTGTTTTAAGGAAATCAGAACAGGCTCGCCAGAAAGATTCTCTGGATTTGGAATCTACCTTGACCAGTCGACTATAGCTCTAGCAGGCAGATACGGATCTAACGCCCGCTTGAATGAATCATCAGATCGCGCAGAGATTGAATACAGGTGGAAGGGATTTTTTTTTCGTAAAACGTAAGAATTAGCTAAAAGCAATACGCTCATTAAGCTTTAACTGATCTAATAAATCACTAGATAAGGAACTGCCTTTGACAAAAAATCAATCCTCTCCCATTAGATCTGTGTCTAGCTGAGAGCTTTGCCCCCTACATCCTAGCGCGAAGAGCAGCAGCACAGACAGTCATTTAGTCAGGAAATGGTTCCAGACCAAGGGGCAAGGTGGCAAATCTCTGCAAATATGGCACAAATTCTAGCTTGGCACAATCAATGATCAAAGGATATTACATACTATAGAAGTTGGTTCATAAGCAATTTTGGCCGATTTCTGATTGGAACAATATTTTTAACTTAACCAATAGATGAAATGGTAACAATTCATTCATCTATTCTAAAACAAATCGACGATATGAAGCCGATAAATGACAGAGTTGTAGTAAAACCTGCACCGGCAGAAGAGAAAACCAAAGGAGGAATTATCATTCCTGATACTGCCAAAGAGAAGCCACAACGTGGTAAGATCATCGCAGTAGGTCCTGGAAAAGACGGAATCAAAATGACCGTTAAGAAAGGCGATACAGTTTTGTACGGTAAGTATGCTGGACAAGAATTAAGCTTTGAAGGTAAAGATTACCTGATCATGCGAGAAGACGACATTTTGGTTATTCTTTAATTGCTTTTGCAATATTGAATATTCATCTTTTATCTAAAAACAAAAAAAATTAAACTGATATGGCTAAACAAATTAGCTTCGATTCTGATGCAAGGGAAAAACTAAAGGCTGGTATTGATGCCCTTGCCAACGCTGTTAAAGTTACACTAGGTCCTAAAGGACGTAATGTAGTTATTCAGAAAAGCTTTGGCGCTCCTGCGATTACAAAGGATGGTGTCACTGTAGCAAAAGAAATTGAACTGGAAGATCCAGTTGAAAATATGGGTGCTCAAATGGTAAAGGAAGTAGCTTCAAAAACTGCTGATATTGCTGGTGATGGTACAACGACTGCAACTGTTTTGGCACAAGCCATGATCACTGCAGGTATGAAAAACGTTGCAGCTGGTGCAAACCCAATGGATTTGAAAAGAGGTATCGACAAAGCAGTTACTGCTGTTATCGCTAACCTTAAGAAGCAAACTGAGGTAATCGGTAATGACTTCAAGAAAATTCAGCAAGTTGGTTCTATCTCTGCCAACAATGATGAAGAAATTGGTTCACTTATCGCTGATGCGATGAAGCGTGTAACTAAAGATGGTGTGATCACTGTTGAAGAAGCAAAAGGTACGGACACTTACGTTGAGGAAGTAATCGGTATGCAATTCGATCGCGGTTACCTTTCTCCATACTTCGTAACGAATGCAGAAACAATGACTGCAGAATACGAAAACGCATTGATCCTTATCTATGATAAGAAAATCAGTAACATGCAGGAGATCCTTCCTATTCTTGAAAAAGCAGTAGGTTCAGGCCGTCCTTTAATGATCATTGCTGAAGACATTGAGTCTCAGGCATTGGGTGTTTTGGTGGTCAACCGTCTACGTGCTCAATTGAAAGTGATTGCTGTTAAAGCTCCTGGATTTGGAGACCGTCGTAAGGCAATGTTGGAAGACATCGCAATCCTTACAGGTGCAACTGTGATCTCTGAAGAGCAAGGTTACAAATTGGAAAATGCGGAGTTGGAACACCTAGGTTCAGCTGCAAAGATTTCAGTTGATAAAGACAACACTACTGTTGTAAACGGAAAAGGAAAGAAGAAAGCTATTGCTGGACGTATCACTCAGATCAAGCAGCAAATTGAAGCGACTACTTCTGACTATGACCGTGAGAAATTGCAAGAGCGTTTGGCTAAGTTAGCTGGAGGTGTTGCAGTTCTTTATGTAGGTGCTGCTACTGAAGTAGAAATGAAAGAAAAGAAAGATCGTGTGGATGATGCATTACATGCAACTCGTGCTGCTGTTGAAGAAGGTATCGTAGTTGGTGGTGGTGTTGCATTGATCCGTGCAATCAAATCATTAGATAAATTAGAAGGTGGAAATGAAGATCAGGAAATCGGAATCAACATCGTAAGAAAGTCGCTTGAGGCTCCTCTACGTGTGATTGCTGCAAATGCTGGTGTTGAAGGTTCAGTTGTTCTAATGAATGTATTGAAATCTAAAGGTTCTCAAGGATTCAACGCGAGAACTGAAAAATACGAAGACTTGAAAAAGGCTGGTGTAATTGATCCAACTAAAGTAACTCGTGTTGCATTGGAAAATGCTTCTTCGATTGCAGGTATGGTATTGATGACTGAGTGTGTTGTGAATGATCTACCTGAAGAAGGTGGTGGAGGTGCAATGCCTGGTATGGGTGGCCACGGTGGTGGAATGCCTGGTATGATGTAGGAGAAGCGGGAAGTTGGAAGTTTGGATGCGGGAAGCTCCCTCTAACGTTCTTACTACCTTTGCTTTTGACTACTAAGTCTTTTTAAAATATAAGAAGTCGTCT
>CAKZUK010000241.1 GCA_937921775.1 uncultured Saprospiraceae bacterium | reverse complement strand
GCCTTCTTCGCTTCTAGTTTAGCGATCTCTTTTTCGAGTTTCCCCATCTCTTTGCGTTCCATGTAGGTAAGCTTACGGGTGGTGGTTTCAGGAGTCGCAGTTTTTTCCTTAGTTACCTTTGGAGTAGACTCACGTGCGATTCGCTTTTCTTCGTTTATCTCTGCCTTCTTCGCTTTGCGGTAATCTGAATAGTTTGAATTATAATCTTTTATCTTTCCGTCTCCTTCAAATATAAAAAGATGCTCTACCACCTTGTCCATAAAGTAACGATCGTGAGAAACAATGATGATACAACCTTCAAACTCCATCAGGAATTCTTCCAGTACGTTCAAGGTAAGGATATCCAAATCATTGGTCGGCTCATCCAGAATTAGGAAATTCGGATTTTTCATCAAAACGGTCAGCAGATAAAGACGACGGCGTTCTCCCCCACTTAAGCGAGAGATATAAACATCTTGTTGTTTTCTGTTAAAGAGAAAACGCTCTAACAATTGTTCTGCGGTGAGTTTATAACCACCTTCCATTGGAATATAATCAGCGATACTTCTTACTACGTCGATGACTCGCTGATCTACTAATGAATCAAGTCCATCCTGAGTATAGTAACCAAAAACCACGGTATCTCCTACCACCACTTTTCCATGGTCCGGTCTAATTTCCTTGGTTAGCATTTTTAGAAAGGTGGTTTTACCAACTCCGTTGGGACCAACGATTCCTACGCGTTCTTTTTTACGAAACTTGTAATGGAAATTTTCCAATATCTTGAGGTCTCCAAAACTTTTGGACACACCGTCTAGCTCTAAAATTTTAGATCCGAGACGAGCTCCTTTCATGTCTATTTGCATCAGATCCTTGGATCTTTGTTGATGCGCTTTTTCCTTAATCACTTCAAAGTTATCTACTCTTGACTTTGCTTTGGTACTTCTAGCCTGCGGCGATCTACGTACCCAGTCCAATTCCTTTTTAAAGAGTTTTTTGGTTTTATCCAAAACGACTGCTTCATTATCATGGCGGGCTGATTTCTTTTCCAGAAAATCAGAATAACTTCCTTTGTACCGGTGCAAATTACCTTCATCTAATTCTACTATAGAATTACAAACTCTTTCGAGAAAGTAACGATCGTGCGTCACCATAAAAAGTGTAATAGTTGATCGCTGAAGGTAGGTTTCCAGCCATTCAATCATCTCAAGATCCAGGTGGTTGGTAGGCTCATCGAGGATCAGGAATTCGGGTTCTTCTAATATCAATTTGGCCAAAGCCACACGTTTAACCTGTCCTCCCGAAAGTTCCGCTATTTTTTGATCAAATTGGTCGATGTTAAGTTTGGATAGTGTTTCTTTAATTTTCGCTTCAAAATCCCATGCTTTCAAATCGTCCATATCAACCATGGCGTTTTGCATTTCGTCAGGGTCATTCGGATTGTTAAAGGATTTCTCGTAGCGGAGTATTGCTTTTATTAGTTTATTGTCAGAATCGAATACTGCTTCTAGAATGGTATGCTCTGGATTGAAAACTGGCTCCTGCTGGAGGTAACCAATTTTAACGCCTCGGTGAAGGCGAATGACGTTGTTCTCCCCTTCAGGTGCCTCTACACCAGCGACAACGCGAAGTAGGGTTGTTTTCCCCGATCCATTCTTGGCGACTAATGCGATTTTATCTCCTTGGTTGACGTGGAGCGTTATATTGTCGAAAAGCACTTTATCTCCGTAGTGCTTACTTACATTTTCGAGCGTTAGATAATCCAAATTTGTGATTCAGTTTTGATGAAAAATTATGCTGCAAGTTAGTTATAATTAACGGGGATGGGATAGATTTATTCATGAAACGTGGCCCTTTAAGGAGGATGGGAACACAGATCTAAGGGATTGAACAGATAAGGGAGGGATTTTTCCGTAGGACCTAAGGATCGGTAAGCCTTTCCGGCTGGCCAGATGGGCACTCCGTCGGAACGGTCTGTGATTGCTGACTTGAGAAAAATATAATTGGTGCACGTTAAAAGATAAAATCAGTCTTCTATCCCCTCAATCTATCCAATCCGTGGCTGTCTTGCTGCGCGCCAGATAGATCCCATCCCAATAGAAGACAAAAAATCCCGAACCTGCCAGTCAGCAAATTCGGGATTCTTTATATAGGAAAAGTGCTAATTAGTTATCCTTTTCAATCATATCTTTCATGATGGACAAAGCTTCATCGATATAAATGTCTTTGTTCATACCTTCTAGCCATTTCTTATTTTCTTCAGCCTTTGCCTCATCAATGTTAATGGCAGCTAGATCAACGTCGAGGTTCTTTACACTCATGCTTTCAATTGTTGGAAACATATCTTCGTATTCATCAGATTTAGCGATTGCTTTTTTGCGTTCATCCTGATACTTTTCGAGATTAAGTGGCTGTGATGTTTTGTCTGATCTTTCTTTCACATACTTAGCTTGCTCCAATACTTTTTGGAAGCTCGCATTGCTCTTTACACGTGCCGCACTAGCCGCCTTGATATTGTCTAACTTATCAAGAGACGATACACTTTGGTGATATTTAACTGGCTTGATTTCACTCCATTCCATTGCGTATTCATTCTCTCTTTCTCCTAGTTCAAAGAAGTGGTAACGGTCTGGCAAAACAACGTCAGGCGTTACACCTCTCAACTGAGTAGAACCACCATTGATACGGTAAAACTTCTGGATGGTCAATTTCAAATCGCCTAGTGGGGTGATATCAGAATCGCCACGGAATCCCTGATCCAAGTCAATGAAACGTTGTACTGTTCCTTTTCCAAAAGTAGCGTTAGATCCAACGATTACAGCACGGCCATAATCTTGTAAAGCTGCTGCTAAAATTTCGGATGCAGATGCAGAGAAAGAATTTACCATTACGATAAGCGGGCCATCGTATTGGACTTTAGGATCGTTGTCTTCTAAAATTTCAGGACTATTATCTCTCGCTTTCACCTGTACGATTGGACCTTCTTCAATGAAGAAACCAGACATACGTTGAACATCGCGTAGAGAGCCGCCGCCATTATTACGTAAGTCAAGGATAATTCCGTTGACGTTATTAGCTTTTAATTTTTCAAGTTCTATTGCGATATCTTTTGCACAGCTTCTACCATTTCTACGTGAGAAGTCTGCGTAAAATTGTGGCAACTTGATGTAACCGATGTTATTTACTTTTTCTGGTGAATCGAAGATCACTGATTTAGCAAAACTTTCTTCTAACTCTACTACATCACGAACGATAATAATTTCTTCAACCGTACCATCTACTTTTTTAATCGTCAGCGTTACCTCGGTTCCTTTTTTACCTCTAATCTGTTGAACTACATCATCCAATCGCATTCCGGTGATAACAATAGCCTCTGCGTCTTTCTGAGCAACTTTTGTAATAACGTCCTTTTCTTCCAAGTCTTTTCCTTTCCAAGCCGGGCCACCAGGAATAATTCGAGTTACAACAGTGTTGTCACCATCTGAGCTAAGCTGAGCACCGATACCTTCCAAACGACCAGACATTCTAATGTCAAATGTTTCTTTGTCTTTAGGTGCATAGTAAGAAGTATGTGGATCGTAGATGTTTGTCAAAGCATTCAAATAAATGCTTAGGTAATCACTACGTTTACGCTTTTTAAGACGCTTGTACCAAGCTTCGTAATCTTCTAGTACGTCTTCACGTGCTTCGTCTAGTAATTGATCTCTTGATTTATCTTTCAACTCTTCTGTACCTTCTTCCTGAGATTTGATTTTATCCGCCAATTCTGTAATCATTTCGAATTGAACCATTTCAGCCCAGTAGGCCTTAAGTTCTTCATCATTTTTAGCGAACGTTTTTTTATCCCCATCCAATTCGATTACATTGTCAGAACTTAAGGCTACAGGATTTTTCACTAACTCCTCGTAGTAAGTTTTAGACTTTGCGATTCCTTTTTCAAGCAATTCAAGAGAAAGGTCCATGAATTCATAGGTTCCTTTATCTGCTTCATCATCAATTTTAGTTCGATATTCTTTAAGCATTTCAATATCCTCCTGAGTCAACCATCTTTTCCCACTATCAAGGCGATCGATATACAAATCGAAGGCTTTTTCAGAAAAAGTATCGTCAATATCAACTGGCTTATAGTGCAATTGGTTTAATCCACCTAAAAGTCGCTGAATTAATATCGCTTCTTTCTGTGCATTATTAGGAGTAGGCAAGTAAGCTGAAACACCAATAAACAGTGCCACCAGCGCTATTGAAAAGAAAATGGGACCTCTAAATTTCATATTGTATTATTTTGTCTGCTAAGTGAATCATCCTTACGGATCGAAGTATCCATAGGACTCCTCCTAAATATACTCCTTTTTATTTAAATATGTTCGGCTATAATCAGGCCATTCTTGTATTTTAACCTAATTATAACGCTTAAGTTTTAGTGGAAGTATAAAAAGGCTGGAATTCTGCGGCTTTTGTTGGGATCGCTACGCTGAGTACGAGACCGCTGCTGCTGTCAGATCGCTTGCACTGAGAGATTGTGGCCGTTTTTGCAGCTCTCAGCGAAGCGGTCTCTCAGCGATTTATTTTACAGCATAGCAGTCTCAAAAACAAATCCCGAACTTGCAAGTATGCAAATTCGGGATTCATTTTAAAATCGTTCATGCCGTTTAATCACGAGCTTCGCGATAGATTGGATAGTCTCTCATCGTAGTGATTTCTATTCCTCTTCTTTTATCAATTCAGTAGAAGCATCACTCAAAGATTTATCAACTTCCTGCTCCATCATAATTTCTTTAGAATCGATACCGTCGATAGAACCGTGACCAGAACCAGTGCCATGTCCACCTAGAATTGGTGCAATAGCCAGACCGATCAAACAAGTCAACTTAATAAGTATGTTCATTGAAGGACCAGAAGTATCTTTAAATGGGTCACCAACTGTATCACCAGTTACTGCTGCTTTGTGCGCTTCAGAACCTTTGTAAGTCATCACACCATCAATCATAACACCAGCTTCAAAAGACTTCTTAGCGTTGTCCCAAGCACCACCTGCGTTATTTTGGAAGATAGCCCAAAGTACACCAGACACGGTTACACCAGCCATGTATGCACCAAGAGGTTCAGCTCCCATAAAGAATCCAACTAACAATGGAGTGATGATCGTAATTGCACCAGGCAACATCATTTCTCTCAATGCAGCATTCGTTGAAATCTCAACACACTTTCCATATTCTGGCGTACCGGTTCCTTCCATAATACCAGGAATTTCTTTAAACTGGCGACGTACTTCTTTTACCATTTCCATTGCTGCTTTTCCTACTGAGGCCATTGCCAATGCAGAAAATACAACTGGAATCATAGCTCCTACAAAAAGTGCAGCCAATACATTCGCTTTGAAAATATTGATACCATCAATACCAGTAAAGGTAACGTAAGCAGCAAACAAGGCCAATGCAGTCAAAGCAGCAGAAGCAATTGCAAACCCTTTTCCTACTGCAGCAGTTGTGTTACCAACTGAGTCCAAAATATCAGTACGTTCACGTACGACGTCAGGAAGTTGGCTCATCTCTGCAATACCTCCTGCGTTATCCGCAATTGGTCCAAATGCATCAATTGCCAACTGCATAGCTGTAGTCGCCATCATTGCAGATGCTGCAATTGCTACACCGTAAAAACCAGCTAAGCTATAAGTTCCCCAGATCGCTCCAGCAAAAATTAAAATTGGCCATGCAGTAGAGATCATACCTGTTGACAAACCTGCAATAATATTTGTAGCTGCACCAGTTGCAGATTTTTCTACGATATCAAGAATTGGCTTTTTACCAAGACCCGTATAATATTCAGTGATCATTGAAATAGCTGCTCCAACGAACAAACCAACCAGTACTGAATAAAATACATTCATGCTTGGAATGGCACGATCCGCTTCACCAAAAAACTTCATGTTCATGGTTTCAGGAAGCATCCATTGGATCAAGAAAAAACAAGCAATTGCAGTTATGATGACCGAAATCCAGTTACCTCTGTTTAGTGCAGCTTGCACTTCAGGTTCTTTTGAATCGTCTTTAGCAGTAATGAATAATGTACCAATGATTGAGAATACGATTCCCAAAGCAGCAATCACCATTGGCAACAAGATAGGACCGATACCACCAAAACCATCACCTATAGTTGTACCACCGTTAACGCTTTCGATATCTCTGATCACATAATTACCAAGTACCATTGCAGCCAATACGGTTGCTACATACGAGCCAAAAAGATCGGCTCCCATACCTGCAACATCACCTACGTTATCTCCAACGTTATCTGCAATCGTTGCAGGGTTACGAGGATCATCTTCAGGGATACCTGCTTCAACTTTACCTACAAGGTCAGCTCCAACATCAGCAGCTTTGGTATAGATACCACCACCAACACGAGCAAACAATGCGATTGATTCAGCACCTAGTGAGAATCCAGCTAATGTTTCAAGTAGGATAGTCATTTGGCCAACACCATTTGCTCCCCATTCTCCATTCATAAACCAAAAATATAGTACAGCAAATAAAGTACTCAATCCAAATACCGCTAATCCAGCAACACCAAGTCCCATTACAGTACCACCTTTAAAGGCTACTTGCAATGCTTTTGATAAGCTAGTTCTTGCAGCTTCAGTGGTTCTAACGTTTGCTTTAGTTGCTACTTTCATTCCGAGGTATCCTGCTAGAGCAGAAAAGAAAGCACCAATTACGAATGCAATTACGATAAACCAGTGCGTAGATTCAACAAATACTGACAAGGCTCCTAAGGCTGCACCTGCAATTACTACAAAAACAGCTAGCATTCTATATTCTGCTTTTAAAAATGACATTGCTCCTTCTTGGATATGTTTTGCAATGCCTCTCATTTTGTCATTTCCAGCATCTTGTTTCGATACCCAAGCATTCAAATATGCCATGTACAGTAATCCGATAATCCCGAAGAAGGGAAGAATCATGATAATTTTATCGCCCATTGTTGTTTCGTTTAAATATTGGTTTACAAAATAAAGGCATCCGATTTTTCAAAGTTCGGATGCACAGATATTATTTTTAAGACGGCAAAAGTAACTGATTTTTAGCGTTTTGCCAACTATCTGGGCGGAATAAAATAAAGGGATTCGGTATGAAATGAGGAGAATGTTACGAATACTGGAGAAATTTGCTAGGTTTTTGGCCGATTTTATTGGCTTTTATGAGATCGCTACGTCCTTTGATCGCTTCATCAGAGACTTCACTTGAACACGGCCACTCAATCGCGATGCTTGCCTTAACAGTTAACGCAAGCCCTCTGCGAAGCAATCTCACAGTCATTCTAGCTGACATGACGGCCTTATAGTGCCGCAATATAAAAGCATGGTTTTCTAATTATGCCAAACGACTTTAGAAGTAATAGCTTCCCGTTTTCCCTCAGGCTTAGGTAAGTCCGAATAGCCCATATAGAAAAATCCGAGACATTTTTCCCCATCATTTAGATTTAAGAACTCAGCTGCTTGCTTGATGGTTTTGGGGGAGCTCCAGTAGGCGCCAATCCCATGAGAGGTACAGCTTAGCCACATGTTTTGGACGGCTGAAGCTGTTGCCGCTAGCTCTTCCCATTCAGGGACACGGGCTTCTGGGTCTCGTTGCATACAGATGGCAATGACGCAAGCAGATTTTATTGGTTTTTGCTTGGTCTTTTTGTATTTCATGGGAGAGAACTTTTCTTCTGGCATTATTGCTTTGTAAGCTTCTGCCAAAAATGCTCCGAGTTTTTCTAATGACTCGCCTTGAAAAACTTTGAAGCGCCAAGGTTCGGTGAAACGGTGGGTCGGTGCCCAGTTGGCATTTTCCAAAATTTCTTCTAGTATTTCCTTAGGAATTTCTTTGTCGTTGTATGCTGCGGGGAAGATCGATCTGCGGTGGCGGATTAGATTTGTTATATCGCTTGGTTTCATTTTCTCTTTTTTATTTCTTTTTGTGAAGATAGGAAAGTCGGAGACAAATTAGCAAGGATGGATTTCACAATAAAAATTACACTTCCAAGTTTTGGTTTTTCAAAATGACTGACGCAAGTCATATCCAACAACTATCCATTGTATATGTCAGCTAGTTGCATAAATTTCCAACAAAATACTTTCTATCAAAATAAAAAGCAGCGAGATTCCAAAAAATAAATTATCCTTTCATAAAGAATATTATCTTTCATATGAAATAGTAACAGCAACAAAATTTACCTACTTTTCCAACAAAAACTATTCAGAATGAAAATTTCACAACTATTTTTACTCGCATTTTTAATTCCTTTTACGCTAGGCGCACAAATCCCTGGTCAAGAGTATATTTACTCCGAAGCCCCCTGGTCTACTGTCAATACAGGATTGAAGATTGGGTCAGATACATACTTTGGTGGCTCTGATCACCTTTGCAAAGCAGCTACAGTTACCCGTATTGGAGCAAACGATAATTTAATTTTCCGTACTTCTCTTGAAAATGGATATTGGGAAGTAGGAGATCTCATCTATCAAGAAAATGAAAATAGATTGCTTGGTTGCGGCTTCTACTCGTCTAGTGATGATTTTCCAGATGGCAATTTAGGGCCTACTATTTTTGCAATCAATTTAAATGGCGATCTTTTATTTCAAACGATTCTTGATGAAAACACATATGGTAATTTAGGAACAGAAATCACCGAGCTAACTTACACCCTCAACGGAGATATCGTAATGGCTACCAAAGACAAACTCTTATGGTTTGACCAATCAGGCACTTACCAGAATGCACAAATCATTAGCGCAGGCCCTGACGTACTAGGCATCAAACGCGTAAACGATGATAAACTATTAAGTTATTCATCTTCCGGCTTTTTTGTAATGGATCACGAAGGACAGATCCTGGAAAGCATTTCAGTCACCTTAGGTTTAGTAAGCTCCGTTTTTGTTAGTGATAATATTGTTTACACACTCACTAACAATGGCCTCTTCACTTACTCTCTTGTCGATCAAAGCACCGCTAATCATACTGATTTCTTAAACTACATCTCGGTTCCGGAAGGCATTTGCGGCAACGCTGAAAAACTTTTCATCTATGAGAAGTCGAATCCCGATACCGACTATGAAAAAGTCATCACACTAAATAAAAGTACGTTTGTATTAGAAGCAGATTATTTTTTCGAACAAGCTGAGGTAAGCATCAGTGACGTTTTTTCTAACGAGGAAGAGTTGCTTTTTGTAGGTAACTATTTTATGTCAGAAGAAAATCCAACATTTCCAATGTATCCTTATATCCATGGATCACAATCTTTTATTAAATCTACTCTTATTGCTGACGCACCTACTTTTTCGAGTGCCGATATTAGTTTATCTAATTTAGTAATTACCGATCCATTAATACCTGTAGATACCATTGAGGATTATCCGGGCTTCTATCAAGTTTGGTTTGATAGTCCTTATGCTGGGTTTAGTTTTGACATTACTAATAATGGTGACAACATCGTCCATTCTTTTTCTGTCACGTCTAATCGTTGGTGGAGTTTCAACTGTGCTGAATCAAGGTATTTCAAACACTTTACGAATATTGCCATATTCCCTGGAGAAACAATGACCTTTTCTGATAGTACTTGGATCATCAATTACATTCCTGAAGGATCTGACTTACCTGAAATTACACTAATTGGAATTGGGCCCAATCATCATTTTGATGGAGACTATTCTAATAATTATATTTCTCAATTAGTTGTTTATGTAAGTGCAGATGAACCATTATTTTCAAGCAAGATTAACTTATTTCCCAATCCAGCTGCAAACTACATTCAGTTGGAAGCAGATTTGGAGGTAGCATCAAACGAAGTGCTGATAGAGGTATTCGATCCACTTGGCAAAAAGCATAAGCAACTAGTAGTAGCTGCAACAAATAGCCGAGTTGATCAAACTCTTTATGTTGGTGATCTTGGGTCGGGTATGTACTTAGTACAGCTTTCAGCAAATGGAAGGAAGCATGTAGAATGGGTTGTGATATATTAGTAATTTCCTAAATTAGATAAACATCGCTAAAGAAGGCGCTACCTAAATACAGTTAGGTCAGCGCCTCCTTTTTTTTATAGATTAAGCGAGAAGAACTAAAATTATTTTTAGGTATTACATGTTTTTATTTTTAGACTAACCTAAAAATTAATATCTTTGCTGTATAATTATTGCACAAATGATAATTTTCCACACTAGCTAGTGTGGAAAATTATAGCTAAAACACGCTTATTTAGTCGTTTAGCTTTAACTAGAATTTACAGTAAACCGAACCTGCTTGACCGGTAGGTAAATCTTTCGTTGCCACTAAGCCATTGCCATGAAAAAAATCTCTCAAACTGAGGAAAATTACCTCAAAGCCATATTTAGCGTTTCTGAAAGTAAAGGGAAAGCGGCCAGTACCAATGAGATCAGCAAAGAGATTCAAATCTCAGCGGCATCGGTTACTGATATGTTTAAACGCCTTTCGGAAAAAGGCCTGATTGACTATAAGAAGCACAAAGGAGTTAAACTAACAGAAAAGGGAAATCAACACGCCACCAAACTTGTTCGCAAACATCGCTTGTGGGAAGTTTTTTTAGTAGAGAAGCTCAACTTTGACTGGGGGGAAGTACATGATATTGCAGAAGAGCTGGAACACATTAACTCAGATGAGTTGATCAATCGACTTGATAAATATCTAGACTATCCAAAGTTTGATCCGCATGGTGATCCTATTCCGGATGCAGATGGCATTTTTGAAATTCGATCACAAATCCTTTTAAGTGAATTAGATTTAGAAAAGACAGGAATTGTGGTAGGTGTACAAGAGCATGCGCCAGCTTTTTTAGAATATCTGGATCGCATGAAACTGGGGCTAGGGAGTAGCATTACTATATTGGAAAAATTTGATTTCGATCAATCGCTACGCGTTAAAATTGAAAAAAAGGAACTAACTCTGACGGCCAAAGTTGCACAGAATCTTTTTATACAAACAAAAGAAAAATGAGAAAATACTCAATCATTTTTGCCCTGAGCTTATTTGTTTTTAACAATA
>CAKZUK010000240.1 GCA_937921775.1 uncultured Saprospiraceae bacterium | reverse complement strand
GATTCTTTTGGTGCGATGAAGTCAGTCAAACTATAGTTGACCTGACCTGGTGCTTTTTGTCGTTGTTGACGTAGATTTCGGAGCATGTCTTTTACTTCTGTTCGCTCGTCATCTGCGTATAGTTCTATGTCGTCATCGTTGACGCTGTTGGCTGGGAAGAAACCGATAACGGCATTGGCGGTAAGCCACTTCTCATCGATAATTCGACGGAGTATGCTTTGCGCGTCGTTGTATAGTTTCTTCGATTCTACACCAATTATTTCATCATCAAAAATTGCTGGATATTTTCCTCTTAACTGCCAACTGGCAAAAAATGGTGTCCAGTCAATATATTCTGACAGTTCTTCCAATGAGTAATCATTAAATGATTTTACGCCGAGGAAAGATGGCTTCTTTGGTGTATAGCCTGACCAATCTAAGGCTAGTTTATTTGCTCTAGCTTTATTGATCGTCAAATACTTTTTGGATGACTTTCTATTGCCACGAAGTTTACGTAGTCGTTCGTAATCCGTTTTAATGCCGCTTACAAAATCCTCATGCGTTGTACCTTCTTTACTTAGTAAAGCAGAAGCTACAGCTACACTTTTGGATGCATCCAAAACGTGTACGGTCGCACCAGAGTATTGTGGTTCAACTTTTACAGCAGTATGTGTCTTGGAAGTAGTAGCTCCTCCAATCATCAATGGAATTTTGAAGTTTTCGCGTTCCATTTCTTTGGCAACGTAAACCATCTCATCCAATGAAGGTGTGATCAAACCACTCAAGCCAATGATGTCTACATCTTCCTTTCGAGCACGTTTCAAAATATCCGCGCAAGAAACCATTACACCCATGTCGATGATCTCATAGTTGTTACATGCTAACACAACTCCTACAATGTTTTTTCCAATATCGTGTACATCACCTTTTACAGTGGCCATTAGTATTTTTCCTTTGGCTGTTTTATCTCCTGCTTTCTTTAGCGCATCTATATATGGTGTCAGAATTGCAACCGATTTTTTCATTACTCTTGCACTCTTTACCACTTGCGGTAAAAACATTTTTCCTGCACCAAATAAATCACCGACTACATTCATCCCGTCCATCAATGGTCCTTCAATCACTTGTAAAGGAGCTGGATATTTTAACCTTGCTTCTTCGGTATCTTCGTCGATGAATTCGGTAATTCCTCTCACCAAGGCATGTGATAAACGTTCTTCTACCGTTCCTTCCCGCCAGCTCATGTCTTTTACAATCACACGACCACCACCGGTTACATTGGCTGCATATTCTGTCAATGCCTCTGTTGCGTTTTCTGTTTTGTTAAACAAAACATCTTCTACTAATTTCAATAAGTCTTTTGGTATCTCAGCGTAGACTTCCACCATTCCTGCATTCACAATTCCCATGTCCATTCCTGCTTGTATGGCATGGTACAAAAAGGCGGAGTGCATTGCTTCCCGCACCACATTATTACCTCGAAATGAAAAAGAAATATTACTTACTCCTCCACTCACTTTTGCTCCTGGGCAAGTTGCTTTAATTTGACGAGTTGCCTCAATGAAATTAATCGCGTAATCGTTGTGCTCTTCTAATCCAGTTGCTACTGCAAAAATGTTTGGATCGAAAATAATATCCTGTGGTTTGAAGCGAACTTGTTCAACCAATATTTTATATGCTCGCTGGCAAATTTCAACTTTTCGCTCAATGGTAGCTGCTTGTCCTTCTTCATCAAAAGCCATAACCACTGCAGCTGCTCCGTAGCTTCTCACTATTTTAGCCTGACGGATAAACTCATCTACTCCTTCCTTCATCGAAATGGAGTTGACCACGCATTTTCCTTGTACACATTTCAGCCCAGCTTCAATAACATTAAATTTAGACGAGTCGATCATGATCGGCAACTTCGCAATATCTGGTTCAGACATTATTAAGTGTAGAAATTCAACCATTGCCTTTTCAGAATCGAGCAAGCCCTCATCCATGTTGACATCTATGATCTGCGCACCACCATCAACTTGGTGTTGTGCTACAGAAAGTGCTTCCTGCATATCGCCCGATTTGATTAGTCGTGCAAATTTTCGAGAACCAGTAACGTTGGTACGTTCTCCGATGTTTACGAAATTTAGTTCGGGACGCATGATCAGCGGCTCCATCCCACTTAGCAATGTATAAGGTGGCACATCCGGAATTCCTCTTGGAACTATTCCTTTTACCCCTTCTGCCATTGCATTGATATGATCTGGTGTGGTACCGCAACAACCTCCAATTATATTAACAAATCCGCTACTTGCAAAATCACGAATGTAGCCTTCCATTTCTTCTGCATCTTGGTCGTATTCTCCAAATTCGTTTGGCAATCCAGCGTTCGGATAAGCAGAAACATAGCAGTCTGCCATTTTTGATAATGACTCAATATGCGGGCGCATTTCTTTTGCGCCTAGCGCGCAGTTAAAACCAACAGAAAGTAACTTCATGTGGCTCACTGAAATCCAAAACGCTTCCACTGTTTGTCCTGAAAGTGTTCGACCACTCGCGTCTGTGATTGTTCCAGAAATCATAATCGGCAGCTCCTCCCCTACTTCTTCGAACAATTTATTGATGGCATACAAAGCTGCCTTACAATTAAGTGTATCGAAAATGGTTTCCACCAAAAAGATATCTGCACCTCCGTCGTAAAGTCCTTTTGCTTGTTCGTAATACGCATCAGCTAACTGATCGAAAGTAACTGCACGATATCCTGGATTGTTTACATCCGGAGAAAGTGAGGCGGTACGGTTGGTTGGCCCAAAAGCTCCAGCTACCCAACGAGGTTTATCTGGATTTTTTGCGGTATACTCATCTGCAGCTTTACGTGCAATTTCAGCAGAGCATTTATTTAATTCATAAGCCAGATCCGACAAGTCGTAATCGGCCTGCGCAATTGAAGTTGCGCTAAAAGTATTTGTTTCAATGATATCAGAACCAGCATCCAAATAAGCCTTGTGAATTGCTTCGATGACTTCGGGCTTTGTAATAGACAATAGGTCGTTATTACCCATGATGTCTTTATGAAAATTTTCAAATCGTTCTCCTCGGAATTCCTTTTCCGTTAGGTTGTATTCCTGAATAAGGGACCCCATTGCTCCGTCTAGAACTAGGATGCGGTCTTTTACAATATCGAATATGTTGGTGTGTGTTCTTTTCATTTTTATAAAACAGATTTTAGGTACTTATTGTTGGGAGAATTTAGATAATCATCCCGACACCTACTGTGTTATTTGTTCCTTCATCGATTAAGATAATACTACCTGTTGTTCTGTTTTTGCGATAAGCGTCTACAAACAGTGGTTTGGTACTTCGCAGTATAACTCGAGCAATATCATTTACCTTAATTTCTGTGTTCTCTTCATCGCGATGTA
>CAKZUK010000239.1 GCA_937921775.1 uncultured Saprospiraceae bacterium | reverse complement strand
TACCTGATATGATTGAAAATTTTATGGATTTTTCTAGTCAGGAATGTCAAAACAGTTTTACCAATCAACAAATCGATGTAATGCGTTTTGTATTAGAAAAACATCGACGAGCACTTCGTGTTAAAAACTTACAGGTAGCTGGCAGTAATCGCAGTTTGATTTACCCAAACCCAACAGATGGTATTGTCAAAGTTATTTTAAAGAAAGAAAATGATACGGAATACCAGATACGCGTTACAAATAGCTTAAGTCATACTTTCAATGTTCCCATTACACATTTTGAGGAGCCAGTGAATAGTTATAAAATTGACTTGAGTGGTTTGGTGGTAGGAATTTACTTTGTAGAGTTCATTGGAGAGCAACATCGTTTTACTGAGCGAATTGTGTTGAGTAGACCTTAGTAGAGGGCGAAATGGCAGTAAAATGTCAGTAGCAATTTCAATTCTAATTTTCACACGATTCGTAGTTCCGCCTTAGGTGTGCATTCCAATTCTAATTCGCATTATAATTCTAATTTCTATTCAATCCTCCCCGTTTCTTCCATTTCCGAATTAATCCAGGACCATACCAAAGCCACAATCCGGATGACAACAACAGAATCAAACCGACTCCTAATAAGTTCATCGAAATTAGTTTGAATAAATCACTGATGATAGAACCATCGTGAATGGATTCTATCCAATCGGAGTTACGTTGAGCAACGGATAGCACTTTACCACTTGAGCCATCCACTTGTACTTCCCAATATTCATTTTCATAAAAAACTTTCACTACTCCTTTTGAAGGGCGTACATCCAGACGATTGATTGGATTATCTTTTTGTGCTGGATAAGTTTCGTAAAAATGAGTGGTGGCAATATCTGCCAATTCATGAATGGGCTTCCAATGCTCAAGACCTTTGGATATACCTCTTTGAGTACTAGGTTGTATTACATCAAATTTCTTTTTCCAAGAAAGCATAATGCCCGTTACGGCGCTAATCAGAAGTAACAAGGCAAGTGAGATGCCCAAGTACCGGTGCCATAGTCGAAAAGATCGAAGGCTTTTAATATATCTCTTAATACGGTTCTTAGGCATTTAAATTAGGAATCTTTTTTCTATTTGAATCAATGTATGATAAGTGGGAAGTGAGAGGTGGGAAGTTTCCCGTAAACGCGGAGTTCCCCGCTCGAGTAAACTTCCCACTCCCCTCTTCCATTCCCTCTAGGCTTGCTGAGGCTTGACACGAGCTGGTAAAATCTTTCCACTCGCTTCACCAAATCCAATACGTACACCATCGGCAACTGACCAACCATGAATACTCACGGTATCACCATCTTGGATAAACTTCCGTTGAGTACCATCAGGCATTTCAACCGATTTAGTGCCTTGCCAAGAAATCTCCAACATGGAGCCATATGAACCTGGCTCTGGTCCACTAATCGTTCCCGAAGCATACATGTCTCCAACTTTTATGTTACAACCGTTGACCGTGTGGTGTGCCAATTGTTGACACATATTCCAGTACATATATTTAAAGTTTGATTCAGAAACAGTCTTCGTCAAACCTTCTGGAGTTGTAATTCTAACTTCTAACTGTACATCATAATTTTTCTGTCCTTCCGATCTTAAATATGGTAATACCTCAGGCTCTTGTTTTGGTCCACTTACGCGAGCCCCTTCAAGTGCATCCAGACTCACTACCCAAGGAGCAACCGTAGATGCAAAGTTTTTACCAAGAAAAGGTCCGAGTGGCACATACTCCCACTTCTGAATATCACGTGCCGACCAATCATTGAAAAGTATTAAACCAAAGATATAATCTTCTGCATCTTTTATTGGAACTGCTTCACCCAAAGGGGTTTCTTTCCCAATTACAAAACCCATTTCCAACTCAAAATCTAACAAACGACATGGCCCATAAACAGGAGGTCCGTCCGCAGGTTTTTGTTGGCCCATTGGTCGGTGGATCGGTGTTCCTGAAACAATGATAGACGAAGCACGTCCGTGATAACCAACAGGCAGGTGGCGCCAGTTCGGCATTAAAGCATTTTCAATACCACGGAACATTATTCCTATGTTGGTTGCATGCTCAATGCTCGAGTAAAAATCAGTATAGTCTCCAACACGGATCGGCAGTAGCATCTCTACTTCTGCCATTGGCCGCAAAATATGCTCGGTCATTTCACGAGAGTTCCACTTATCGACCCCAGCATCAAATAAATCTGACAAACGATCACGAACAGCTCTGGTCTTTTCTTTACCCAGTGCCATAAAATCGTTTATATATTCATTGTCAAAAACTGCTTTAGGAATATCGAAGTCAGAGAAAAATCCAAGTTCTGAGAGTCGAAGTAAATCAATCACCCGATCACCCAATGCAGAACAGACGCGTGGTCCCTGACCTTCTACCTTATAAATACCAAAAGGTAAATTTTGGATTGGAAAATCAGTATCCGCTGGAATATCTAACCAGGTTTTTATACTAGTATCGTTTGCTTTTATCATTTCAAAATATTTTTTCTTGAGTTATACACAAAGTTAAGAATGCTGCTGTAAAAATCGAACAATCTGGCATATTGAAGTTGTTTTAAAATAAATCAAAAAAAAATCGCCTGACAGTAGATACTATCAGGCGAAAGGAATTGGTTTATTAGCCGTTTTTCGTCAGTAATTGCTACTGACAATCAAGCAATACTTTATTCATGTAAAGTTACTCTACGTGCAACAGCAGCCTTTGCTGTCACTAGGCGCACTACATATACACCCGATGAGTAACTCGTTAAGTCGATTGGAAATTGCTCAAGCATACCATCAAAGCTATTTTGCTGTAGGAGTTTACCATCAATTGAGTAAACTTCTACTTTTAAATTTTTATTGAGTGCTTGCGCAAAAACAACATTGACCAAACCATTGCTTGGATTCGGCATTATGCTAAAAGCAGATCCTTCCAACTCATCTACAGCTACATCCATTTCGGTAGTAAAAGAGAATGGTTCAGTTATCGTTTCGCCACAATCATTTACAGCAGTCACTCTCCAATAATAAGTCGTTAGGAAGTTAAGTGGGGCTGCCACTGTATAAGTGGTAGCAGTGGTTGTTTGTGTTTCTACAATATTGGTAAAGGCCTGATCCGTTGCAATGTCTATCTGAAAAGAATTAGCATCTACCGTCACAAGCCAGCTTAGTGTTGGACTTACTACTTGGTTGTCCATAGCATCCGTTGGAGTCAATAAAGTGGAGAGCCCAGGTAGCGGTTCTAGTCCTAGGGTTCCAGATCCTACTATTGAGTTGGTCGCATCGGCAATTGTAAAGCTTACATCATAAGCTCCTGGGTTTGCATTTGACAAATCCATAATAGCGGTAATGATTCCTCCTGGTGGAACATCCGCAGGGTCAACATCATAAGAGGCCACGGTAACACCTGCACTTGCTTGAATACTGAAGCTAATTGAAACTGGTGATACAAATCCTTCTCCTATCATAATGGAATAAGTCAAATCCTCATTGATACAAATATTCATTTGCCCTGGATCAACAACTACTGCCAAGTCCAAAAGCGTTGTAAAACTATTGACAGAAGAAACGGCTTCACCGCAAGAACCACCAGAGCTTACTCTCCAAAAATATTCTGTCCCATATTCAAGTGCACTTGATATTGGAAAGTCAAGTAAAGTAGTATTTGTTGAGGCTACTATGTTTGCAAAAGCAGCATCAGTGGCCAGTTCTATAAAATATGAGTTAACGTTAGTTACTGCATTCCATTGCAAAGTTGGTATCAACGATACATCAACAGCTGCATTGGCAGGAGTAGATAAAATAGCAGCCGAAGGAATAGCTTCCACTACCAAAGTAACCATAGCATTTGTCAAATTAACACCATCATCTGCTGTAAAAGTCAATGGGAATGTGCCGGCTGTGTTTACACCTGTGATATCAACATTTACTATTGAGCCCGGCATAGCAGGATTATTACTAAAAGTAACGGTTGAGCCTGCAGGATTACCTGCAACAGAAAGCATAGCTCCCGTTGCTTCGAATTCCGTTCCAATACTTAGTTCTAGACTATAGTCATCACTCAAACAACCTGATAATTCGTTGCTCGAAGGAGACAAGCTAATATCAACTGGGATCGAAGAGCAAATATCTATATCCCATCCGGTGATTGCTCCACCATCTGCCCCTGCATCATCAATAATCGTTAAGATCCAATTTCCGTTCGGATCTTCTCCATTAAAGGTAGACAAAGGATCGGCAGATTGGAACATACCTGCCACTGCGGTACCTCCTCCATCACAAGATGCAACAAAGTCTGCTGCCGTGTTCATGGCGTTATCGTCAAAGGTAACGCTGATATTACTCTCGCCACAACCACCATCATCTGGCTCATTAAATAATTGAATGACTGTACCTGAAGGTGATTCAAGTGTTCCTGATAAATCACCAACATAAGTATGATTAATTTCTAAATTACTCAAATTAATATCTGTGATTAATCCCGAAATCGAGATATTTAAAGTAGAACTAACGGTATTAGCTGGTCCAGTACCAATATCTATTGGCACATCAGTAGCATTGATACTTCCACAGGCAATGTCAGCAGTTGTAAAATTCCAAACCATAGACCAGGGACCTTCTCCACAAATGTTGTTTCCTTTTACACGCCAGTAGTAAGTAGTCAGGGTATTCAAAAATCCTGAACTATACATTGCTGTTGTTAATCCGGGGGCTGTTTCCACAATGTCTATAAATGCTGCATCTGTTGCTATCTGTATTTCATACTCTCCCCCACCTGCTGATGGATTCCAAGAAAATACGGGTGCTGTGATCGTAGCTGTTTCACCATTAGATGGTTGTAGTTGGCTCACCATAGTAGGTGCCCCTTCTAAAATAGTTACTGTGACAAGACTTGTAGTCGATTCAAATCCATCCGTTCCGTTGACTTCCATTTGATACTGGCCACTAGTCACAGCTCCTGTATTGCTAATCGTCATTACAGACGTTCCATTAGGTGGTACAGGGTTAGGTAAAAAAGAAACCATTGCTCCAGCAGGAACATTGCTTGCAGTAAGCGTTACATCTGCAGCAAAATTTTCTGCCACCAATAAGTTAAAAGTAGCATCTAATGGTGCACAAAGTTCTTGAAATGGAGGATCAACACTCACACTAAAATTACAATCCTTACCAGGAATGTTCAAGATACCTGTATCATTTGGATCAAGCCAAAAACGAAGTGCAGTAGCTGGAGTTCCACCTCCATCCCATGATGTATTAAACCATCCGTAAGTATCATAGAGATTATTACCACAAGCGGCACCACCTCCATGTAACTGTCCTACTACCTGTTTTTGATTATTATAAAGTGGAGAACCAGAAGAACCTGGTTCCGTTGTTCCGATATCCCAATCAGGAATAATTATATGATCTGCTTGAGAAATATCTACAATATTATTTGCCAAATCTAAACCTGGAGCTGCCGGATCAAATTCAAAACTTATCCGTTTTTCATCCGTACTTGGATGGTGAATCGCTATAATTGTATCTTGTGGAATCACAAATTCTGCAGACCATCCTGCAAAGAATGCATTCGATTCAGGAGAAACAGGGTCATCCAATTCTAGTAAGGTAACATCGGAAGGAGCATATGAAGCACGGTGTATTGCTCCAGTATTAAAATCATTTAATTGTCCGTTTCCATTGCCTCCACTTTGTGAAGAACCAGGTTGACGGCAAGTGCTATTTTCAAAATTCCAGTAAGTTACTAGAGATGCTGCATTAGCGCTATTTACGCCGCAGTGATTTGCTGTCATGAAAAATGGTGTACAGTCGTTGTTGACATTATTCACTAAAAACCCAGTACAGAATGTACCACCTCCTTGAGCGATTACTGCAACAGATCGAATTATATCACGGTAGCCTTCTACAATTTCCCAGCCGTCAGCAGCTCCACAAATAACATCTAGATTACAAGATCCTGATATTGAGCTCATTTCTGAAAACCCGACATAATCGTGATTGACAGATTTTAGTTCAAGTTGTAATTCCGATTGCATTTCAGCGGGTAGCTGTACTTCAATGATTACATCATCGCTATCTATTATTGGAGTCCAAAGTTCTTCGTGTACTTCATTATCTGCAGGAGTAAATGGCCCCATCACTTTATTTTTATTTGCTGCATATAAGATGAGGGTACCACCTTCAGGCATTATAAATTTGGAAAAACCGAAGTTTAGAGATTTGGCGCCAGCAGAATGAACGCGGTAGCGCCATACGAGATTGTTGTTGTCAGCCATTTCCCAAGTTCCATGAGTTGTAGTAGAAACCTGAACTTCCATTGTTTCTGCAAATCGAGGAGCAATCCCAGGGCCACGTCGATTCAGCTCTGCTTCATATAATGACTCATTGTTTAATGCTGGCATTACCATTTGAGGAACTTCGTCTAAAGCCTTTAAGCCAGAAGCTATGCGTGCATCTTTTTGAGCAAATGATAGAATAGGTAGGGCTAATAGAATTACTAGAACGAGCAAATAGTTTTTCATGTATTTCGATTTTAGGTAATTATTCCAAAGATATTAAAAGAGATGAGTCTCAATTAAAAGTCTGTGATTTACAATATAAGTTTAGGTAGTAGACGCTTTATTTAGCTTTATTAAGATGAGGAGCTGCAATATAGACATTCACAAATAGAAAAAGCGCCTTAGTAGAGACATTTCAAAATGCCTGCCAATACTAAGACGCTTTTTCTTTAGAATATTCTAATTTACGACAAAATGCTATTGAAAGAACACGGCATTACTGAATAAAAATTTACCCTGCTCCCAGAATCCACGGAAAAGTGGGTTATCGACCATATATACGACGGAGCCTGATCCAATTTTCTCTACACCAAACACGGTGGTTCCTTTCATTCTCTTTACAACTTTTGAACCTGCAAATCCGAGGTAGAAAACATCGTCATCTATATACCCTACGTTCCAAGTGTTTTTTAAGAATTGGTAATTTCTGCCTGATGTCTTTAATGAAAAGTAATAATCTGAAAATCCAAAACCAAGTGGGTGTGTATTGTCCATTTTCAATCGAAAAATGGCACCCGGCATTTGTTGTGAAATAGCTCGACGTTCTTGTCCAGCAAATGGAACGAGTCGGTCACTTATTTTTGGTTGCTTTTTAGCGGCATCTTTTTCACTTTCGGAAGCATATCGTTCAAGGTTGAAGCCTTCCTTTCCGTCAAATACACTTATTGCATTTCCAATACCAATGACTCTACCTCCTCTTGAAACCCATGTGCGCAATTCTTTCAACATTGAATCACTGAATCCTTTGTAGTAGCCTTCTGGCAAAATCAATAAATTATATTCATTTAACTTACGCATACTCAATTTGCCAGCAGGCATCAAAGTGATTGGATAGTTGAGCGCATCTTCAAAATAGTGCCAGACCTGACCAGTGCTATTAGATGAGGTCTCTTCGCCAGAAAGTACTAATATTTTTGGTGCTTTAACAAGCTTTAAAGCATCTGCTCCAAAGTCATGTCCATAATCTACATAACCTGTTGTGCTTGGAATGACTTCTTGATTACTTGCTTTTGCTGCGGCTTTAATATCTTCATCAAGTTTACCTGTGTATATTCTATTGTCTCCTCTGTTGATAACAAGGGTTCCTGACTTGTAGTCTCGACCTCCAATTGAAAAGGGCTCGTGTGACGTTCTAACGTTGATTCCTTTTTTCAATATTGCGCTTAAGAAGCGTGCATTGTCCATTGATTCCCATGGTGCAATAAAAGCATAGGCTTGTTTACTAATATCCAGATCTGCAAGGTTTTCAGTTTTATATTCTGAGCTGGCACTTACTTTTTGCTTCAAAGCAAAAGCATCTAAACCATAAGCATGCGGCATAGACCAAGCAGTAATATCGTAGGTCAAAGAATCAATAAGGAATGGCTCTGGTTCAAATAATACTTTTGTCAAAACAGATTGTGGCTGCCAGATATTTATAACTATATCGTCAGCGTTGATATCAATATTCGTTTCTTTTCCTGTTTTGTAATCGTAAGCATTTAGGCCTTTGCTCTTTTTTCCGGCAAGGCCATATCGAACTTTATTGCGATCTAACAATTTGCATAGTTCGCTAAGTTTACCTTGTGGGTTCGATCCTCTGATAACGAAAGAACGATAATCTCCATCTGGATTTTCGGAACTAATTTTAAAATATTTTTCAAAATTTTCAACTATACGATCTACATTTTTTGAGCCCATCTCCACTGTTGAAAGTGAGGTCATGGTATGGTGAGCAATTCGATCAGCTAAAGTGAGGGTATCTCCCGTTTCGAGTAAGATCGCTCTACCCGCAAGACTGTGTCCTGCCTGCTCGTAAGTCATACCGATAGCTCCGTTGAAGGTTGGATAGGTATCTCCGTAACTTGGATAAAAAAGGTCAAATATTTCGCGCGTAAAATACAACCAGGATTCTTTATCAAAATGTTTGACGTGATTTTTTCCTATTTCAGTTTGAAAATCAGATTGCCACTTTGTAATGTGCTGATGATAAGGCTGTGCTGCCGGAGCAAAATAATAAGGATTTTCAGGATACTGCTCGTGCACATCTACGTGTACGTGTGGCATCCAAGTGTGATACACTTTCATTCGTTGTTGAGATTCTATCTGTGTTTGCCAAGCCCAATCTCTATTGAGGTCAAACATATAGTGATTGGTTCGTCCTCCCGGCCAAGGCTCATCATGTTCGATGGCTTCGTGTTCTGGGTTTGGCACTTTGGTTCCAACATTCCAATTCCAGTGTGTATATCTGGAATAGCCATCAGGGTTGATACAAGGATCGATAATGACTACTGTATTTTCTAACCAAGCTGCGGACTCTTTATTAGTAGGGTTTGCTAATTCAAAAAGTGTAGAGATGGAACTTTCAGAAGCACCAGCCTCATTCCCGTGGACACCATAGCTAATCCAGATCACCGATTTATCTTTGACGCTAGTTGATTTTTCTTCAGTACCAATCATTCCTGTTTTTACCAAGTTATTTTTTCGGATAGCATCAATGTTTTTGATGTTTTCTGGTGAAGAAATAACAGCAACCATTAGAGGACGCTTCTGATTGGTCCAACCATATTGTTGAAGTGTCACTCGATCGCTATTAGCTGCTACATATTCATAATAATCTACGAGCAAATGATGGGGTGTAAAGTGTTTACCAAAATCAGTAGGCAAAAACTCATTAGGTGATTTCAAGGTATTTTGCGCAAAGCAAAAAGTAGTAATCATCAGACTTACTGCTAAAAGTGTTATTTTTTTTGCAAGCACTTGCACGGATGTGTGAGGATGGATATTCATTTGCTCTGTTTGTTATATTTGTATTTTAAGTAGGCTTGAGCTTGGTTAATAAACCTGCTCTGCGATTGTTCGTATGGTGTCCTGATCTCCCATCGTATAATAATGTAAACAAGGAGCGCCCTTTGCTTTTAGTTCTTTTGACTGAGCGATACACCACTCTATTCCAACTTGCTTGATGGCTTCTTTATCTCCTTTTACTTTCATGACTGCTGCCACTAAATCTTCAGGTAGATTAATAAAGAAAAGTCTTGGCAATGAACTTAGTTGATAAAACTTGGTCAATGGTTTCAATCCTGGTACGATAGGCACATTAATTCCAGCAGCACGGCAAGCATCTACAAAGTCAAAATATTTTTGATTATCAAAAAACATTTGGGTTACAATGTAGCTGGCACCAGCGTCAATTTTTGCTTTTAGGTATTGGAGATCAATAGCGAAGTTAGGTGCTTCTATATGTTTTTCTGGGTAACCGGCAACACCGATACAGAAGTCGGTTTTTTCACCATTCTCAATATTGCTGTCTAGGTATTTACCAGTGTTCATATCATTCATCTGATTGACCAAATCAACGGCGTAATTGTGTCCATCTTTTTCGGGAATAAACTTACCATCAAACTTACGTGCATCACCACGGAGTGCTAATACATTTTTGATGTTTAGAAAGTTTAAATCGATCAATACGTTTTCGGTATCTTCTTTGGTGAAACCACCGCAGATCAAATGCGGTACTGCGTCAATCCCGTAGCGGTGCATAATAGATGCACAGATACCTACAGTTCCCGGACGTTTTCGGATGGCAATTTTCTCGTAATATCCGCTATCTCTTTTGTTATAAATGAATTCTTCTCGGTGATAGGTTACATCAACAAATGGGGGTTTGAATTCCATTAGCGGATCAAGCGTTTTAAAAATTGCTTGCATTCCGCCGCCTTTCAATGGAGGTAAAACTTCGAATGAGATGAGTGTTTTTCCCTTCGCTTTGTCAAAATAGTCTGTTACTTTCATTAATTCCGGTTAATATTTCTATTTAATTAGGTGTTAGCATTTTATAAAACGCTTGTGCAGTATAATTTGGTTGGAGTGCCACAAATCTACAAAAAAGTTCGATTGACTAAGATTAAGTCTTAGTCAAATTGAATTATACAAAGATATTACAAAAAGGAATGGTTTTCCGGTGACACCGAAAAACCATTCCTTTTGTTACAATTATATTACATTGGAAGTACCTCAATTACTTCTTCTTATCCTTCTTTTTCTTGAAATCTCCTCTTTCCCATGCTTCAAAGAAATCCTTCCAAGCAACTACGTTGAAGATATTCATTGGTGGAGCTTGTCCAATATGGTAATAGCTTTTGGCCTGTTTACGCAGATAGTAGTCGGCATGCTCGCGGCCATCTCTTGGAACTTCTGCCTGCTGACGACGAAGTGCATCTTCGGCTAAATTCTCTAGTGCTCTATCGGCCAAAGCATCTTTTACATCCAATGCCAGAAATTCAATTTTGAAATGTTCTTTACTTGGCCAAGGAAATACTACAGTCTCAGGAAGGTTGAGCGTATCACGTGTCATGAGTTGAACGATGGAATAGCGATCCTCTTCTAGGCTGTCAGGAATAATAAATTCAACTGTTTTATATCCTAAGGTTGAAAATATTACTGTATCTCCTCTTTCGACTACGAAAGTAAAATAACCTTTGAGGCCAGAGTAGGTTCCTCTATTTTCATCTTTAAGGTAAATATTAGCATATGAAACTGGGAATAGTTCCTCATCGGTTCCGTCCAGTACCATCCCTGTAAATTGAACTAAGGAATCCTGTTCGTTTTGAGCCATCATGCTGGTACTCAGAAAAAGTGTGCATATTGAAAGAAAGAAAAGCCTCATCATCGTATTTAATATTTTACGTTTTGTAGTAAAGCAAGTATTAAATTGCTTAATCCAGTTGTTAGATAAAGATAATAAGGTAACGTGTACTATTGCGTATCTCAAGCGACCTTTATGTTTGCTTAACAGACTTTTAACAAAAATTGAAGTCCGATTTGACTGTTTTCTATTTTTTCTTAAAAGATTTGCCAAAAGTACTGCTACTCTAATGATACATTTATCGAGAGAATGGTTGTCTGTGTATCTTAAAACAAGGCTTTTATTGCTCAGTCTTTATTTCAAAATCCTTTAGACAAGGACATTATTTTCTCTTGTAAAAATAGAACTTCAGTCCTTTTATAGAAAATAACTGCCGACTATTTTACCGCTATTTTCAGTACTTCCTCTACTTTATCTACATAATGAAATTTCAGTCCTTTTATAAAAGCTGGATTAATTTCTTCAATATGCTTTT
Source organism: uncultured Saprospiraceae bacterium (assembly GCA_937921775.1). Taxonomy (GTDB): domain Bacteria; phylum Bacteroidota; class Bacteroidia; order Chitinophagales; family Saprospiraceae; genus CALGLS01. Next base: position 28,061 of record CAKZUK010000239.1, on the reverse strand, counting down.
TATTTTCCTTACAAAGAATCACTTGTTTGATCCCCGCTCGCTTTGCTGCTAGAATTTTTTCTTTGATTCCACCTACTGGCAATACTTTTCCTCGAAGGGTCGTCTCACCAGTCATCGCTAAATACGATTTGACTGGTTTTCCTTTTAAGACAGAGGTCAATGCCGTAATCATTGTGATACCAGCAGAAGGGCCATCTTTTGGAATTGCTCCCTCTGGTACATGAATATGAATATCATTCTTTTCAAAGATATCTGAGTTAATACCCAAAGAATCACTGTTCGCTTTGATATAACTCAATGCTGTTGTTGCAGATTCTTTCATGACATCTCCCAAATTCCCCGTCAATGTTAGCTTACCTTTTCCTTTACTCAAGCTAGCTTCTACAAAAAGAATATCACCACCTACGCTTGTCCAAGCCAAACCTACCGCAACACCTGGAGTGTCTTGTTCCATATAAAGCTCTCTGGAAAATTTAGATGGTCCAAGGATCGCCTCTAGGTTAGTCGGTTTTACATCAACATCATATTCCTCTTCCATCGCGACATTTTTGGCGATGCGTCGCATGACTCCTGCTATTTGTCGACTGAGTGAACGAACGCCAGATTCACGAGTGTAACTTTGTATAAGTGCTTGAATCGTATCTTTTTTCAACTTCACGTTTGCCGTCTTCAAGCCATGTTCTTTCAATTGAAATGGGATCAGGTGGCGCTTTGCTATTTCAATTTTCTCTTCGGTAGAGTAACCACTGACGTGAATGATTTCCATTCTGTCGCGCAAAGCAGGTTGAATCGTACTCAGTGAATTGGCCGTTGCTACAAACATTACTTTCGAAAGATCATATTCAATATCCAGATAATTATCGTGGAAAGTTGTATTCTGTTCTGGATCCAAAACTTCCAATAGTGCGGAAGAAGGGTCACCTCTATTGTCTTTCCCAACTTTATCTATCTCATCTAATATAAAAACGGGGTTTGATGATTTTGCTTTTTTTATAGACTGAATGATTCGTCCAGGCATGGCACCGATGTAGGTCTTTCTGTGTCCACGAACTTCTGACTCATCGTGTAATCCGCCTAAGGACATGCGAATGAATTTTCGATTCAAAGCCTTACTTATTGATTTACCCAATGATGTTTTCCCAACACCAGGAGGGCCAACTAGGCAAAGGATTGGGGCCTTCATATCTCCTTTCAATTTCAAAACTGCGAGGTGTTCCAAAATTCTATCTTTCACATCATCCAATCCATAATGGTCTTTATCTAAAATTACTTTTACTTTTTTCAGATCAAAATTATCTTCAGTATATTCTTCCCATGGAAGGTCTAGCATCAGTTCAAGATAATTCAACAGAACAGAATATTCTGCAACCTGAGGATTGATGCGACTTACTTTGACTAATTCTTTTTGAAAAGCGTCATTAACGGCTTTAGACCATTTCTTTGTTTTTGCTCTTTCCAGCAACTTCTTCACTGCCTCTTCTTGAGGGTTTTGACCGAGTTCTTCCTGTATCGTTTTGAGTTGTTGATTCAGAAAATAATCTCGTTGTTGCTTTTCAATATCACCTCTTACTTTATTTTCGATTTGGTCTTTTAGTTCTAGAACCCGAAGTTCATTATCCATGTACTCCAGAACTTTCCGTGCTTTTTTATTGAGGTTGTTTGTTTCCAGCACACTTTGCTTCTCTTCTACTCCTACACCAAGATTTGATGCAATGAAGTTGAGTAAAAATGATTGGTGCTTGATGTTTTTCAACATCACGTTTGCTTCTGTTGGAATGTTTGGTGACAACTCAATGATTTGCTTGGCCATATCTTTTATAGACACCATCATTGCTTCAAATTCCAATTTGTTTTTTACTTTTTCTATATCTAGAAGTTGAATCTCACCCATCATGAATGGATCTTCCTTGACCATGTCTACCAATTGAAATCTTCGCTTACCGTGGAGAATAGCGGTAGCCGTTCCATCTGGCATTCTAAACAGCTTCACGATTTTAGCTACCGTCCCAACTTTGTACATATCTTCAACAGTAGGATCTTCATTCTTGCTATCCATTTGCGAAAGCACTGCAATCATACGGCCTTCATCATAAGCCTTGTTGATTGCTTTTATAGACTTGTCTCTTCCCACTGTAATTGGAGTAACTACTCCTGGAAAAAGTACTGTATTTTTTACTGCTAGGATCGGAATAACTTTAGGAAAATCAGCATCCTCGTCTTCCTGTTCTTCATCTTCAACAGTAAACATAGGAGAGAATTCCATTTCGTCGCTAATTCCTTTGGGGAGAAATAATTCATCAAACATACTCATATCTTTTCGCCTTCTTTTTTGATTTATGTAAAATCTAGGTTTTGCTACCCTAAATTCAAATTGAAACAAGAAACAGGATAATTCTGTTCAGAAATTATTGACAAGTTGTCAGCAAGCTTCCTTTTCTTTCTGTATTATTTAATTGGCCAAGTTCTATGCCATTGAGTAATTCAATGGTTTTTTGGTGTTTTTTGTCATAGATATTTAGATATCTAGAAACAAATAGCTTTCATTTCCGACAATTAGTCAGCTTGAATCGCTTCTAATATTGTACAACCAATTCCCGTGCATTATTTAAAACTAAAATACGCCGGAAGTGTATATATCTCTTCCGACGTATCCTGTTTTATATATCATTGACTAGCTTCAGTCACATCAAGCGATGAGCGGCGCTACTAACTAAGTGCTTCAGTCATTTTTTTTTCATCTACTTCAGTTCCCATTGCCTCTGCTATTTCGATTGCATCTTCAATCTCATCTACTTCCACTCTTAGGTTATCGATAATAAATTCCTGCCGAGCTGGTGTGTTCTTACCCATATAGTAGGATAAGACATTTTCGATATTTGTTTCATCATGAAGCAATACTGGCTCAAGTCGAATATCTTCTCCGATAAAGTCGCCAAATTCGTCTGGTGAGATCTCCCCCAATCCCTTGAATCGTGTAATCTCCGCCTTTCCTCTCAGCTTACGTATAGCGTTTTGTTTTTCTTTTTCACTGTAGCAATAGATGGTTTCTTTTTTATCACGAACACGGAACAATGGTGTCTCCAAAATATACAAATGCCCTGCTCTTACTACATCAGGGAAAAATTGCAAAAAGAATGTTAACAACAACAATCGAATATGCATTCCATCCACATCGGCATCTGTTGCAACTACGATCTTGTTGAAGCGCAAAGAATCGATTCCGTCTTCAATATCTAAAGCATGCTGAAGTAGGTTGAATTCTTCATTTTCGTAAACTACTTTTTTGGTTTGCCCAAAACAGTTAAGTGGTTTACCACGCAAACTGAAGACTGCTTGTGTTTGCACATTACGTGCTTTTGTGATAGACCCACTTGCCGAGTCACCCTCTGTGATAAACAAAGTAGTTCCAGCCAAACCTTCTTCATTCGTTTTTGTTTTTTTATCACAAAAATGAAGTCTGCAATCTCTCAATTTTTTATTGTGAAGATTTGCTTTCTTAGCACGTTGGTTTGCTAATTTTTTAATCCCCGCAATATCCTTACGTTCTCTTTCTGATTGGAGGATTCGTTTTTGTAAATCTTGCGCTACTTGTGGATTTTTGTGTAGAAAATTATCTAACTCTTTAGATAGAAAGTCATTTACAAAAGTTCGCATTGTTGGACCCTTAGGACCAACATTGATAGAACCCAGTTTCGTTTTAGTTTGAGATTCGAAGACAGGTTCTTCGACACGTACACTTACCGCAGCAATGATGGAAGCTCGAATATCTTTTGCGTCATAACTTTTGTTAAAAAAGCCACGAACAGTAGAGACGATGGATTCACGAAAAGCATTGAGGTGTGTACCTCCCTGAGTTGTGTTTTGTCCATTGACAAAAGAGTGATATTGTTCACCATATTGTTGACCGTGTGTCAATGCAACCTCGATGTCTTCACCAACCATGTGGATGATGGGATAACGCAATGCATCTGCAGCGGTTTTCTTTGTTAGCAAGTCTAATAATCCATTTCTGGAAACAAGTGTCTTACCGTTAAAGTTAATTTTCAGTCCTGCATTTAGGTAACAATAATTCCAAAGTTGGTTTTCAACAAATTCAGAACGGAATCTAAAATTTTTATGAAAAATAGAGCGATCTGCTTCGAAAGTAATGATGGTTCCATTTTCTTCTTTCGTCTTTGTTATATTTCTATTGGCAACCAAAACCCCTCTTTCGAATTCTGCAATTTTAGATTTCTTTTCTCGAATAGCTTGTACTTTGAAGAAGTCAGACAAAGCGTTTACTGCTTTTGTACCAACCCCATTCAATCCAACAGATTTCTTAAATGCTTTGGAATCGTATTTACCACCTGTGTTTATTTTTGATACACAATCCACCACCTTACCAAGCGGAATTCCTCGACCGTAATCACGTACTTCAACCGAGCCTTCAGTGATCTCGATATCAATGTGTTTTCCGTGTCCCATCACGAATTCGTCAATAGAGTTATCGATTACTTCTTTCAATAGAATATAGATTCCATCATCTGGAGATGATCCATCACCTAGTTTACCAATGTACATTCCAGGACGTAATCGAATATGTTCCTTCCAATCGAGTGATCGGATATTTTTTTCGGTATAGTTCGTTTCTTTAGCCATTGTAAATTTTATAGATATTGTAGTGCTTCAACTTAATTTAACTGTCTGCTTAGCAAACCTAGCAACACCAAAGATAAGGATTGTTGATAAGCTAGTATAAAAAAAGACTTAAGTAATTCACGGAATTCGTCGTAATTAGACAATTACTTTAGCCTATTCATCCATTACAATTACTTAAACTACTGCTAAAAAAGCTTATTCGTATTTAGGATATGTTTTCAAAATACTTTAGAGAATCTATCAACTCTATAAATAAATAATTGACCAAAGTAGCAAGCCACTTCGATCAATTATTTACAAAATGGCTGGTAAACGACCCCTTCAAGTCAGTTTGTTAACCTTTTGTATAGGCTGATTACGGCATAGCCGAAATTGTCAATTTGATTATTTATCAGTTTTTAACAAGTACCAAATGCTTAAAGTTAGACTGCGATTACAGAGTGCGTATAACCTGGTCTTAGAGTATGGATTTTGTTGACCAAGTCCATGTTAATATCACTAGTAGCAAAGTTAATTGAGGTACCCCGATCATCCCAGATTTCGACTTTTAACTCACGGGCAAGATACTTTGCAAGGTCGCCCATATTCATAGCAAACCGCTCACTTCTTCCCAAGGCGATGAACAAATCGATAACTGCCATTCTGATAATTTCGTATTTGTCCACTTGCATTAACATCTTTCTCAGATTCTTCCCCCGGAAATTCTTACCGATCTCATCCATCTTCGATCTCAATTCATCTACAGAATACCCCAATAACTTCGCACGATATTGCCACCAACGGTAGCTGAACTCATTCTTTTCTCCGAATTTCTTTTGATGCGATTTCTCTACTGACTGCTGGCAAGACATCAAGCCCATCACTTTAGTCAACTCAATGACCGCCATTACCTGATCCTTTGACAACAGTTCAGTATCTCTTACTTTTTCTTCCAATGACAGGAGCCATCGGGCATATTCTTGCTTTACTTCACTTTCAGAGTGTAGCGTAATTAGTCGAGCCATTTCCAGAGATATGTAATAATCCTGAAGCTTGCTGACTTTCATTACCCTGCGAGCAAAGTCTTTCATTTCTATTGGTTTGCGCACATCATCGTTAAAGGCATATACATCACTTAACCATTTTGTGATATTCCGAACATACTGGTAATCTGCTAGCTTCAGAGCGGCGTGAAGGCCGGAAGCGGTAACTACTTTAGTTCCTTTTGGGCTGGTGAGAATATTTAGTTCCATTTTAAAACAATTTATGTTTACAAAAGATCTATTTTTGATCGTTTCTATAACAAAAATAGGTACACTTACCCATAATTGCAACTTTTTGCTAATCTTTTTAAAATAAATTGTTTTAAAAGTATATTTTTGTTTGAAGTAGCTGAAGGTTTTGAGTATGCACAAATTGAGGACATAAGCTAAAAATAAGCGTCAAAAGGAGACAAGTTAAGCGCTAATTCCATTTTTCAGTATATCTTCGCCCACATGGACTTCCTATTCAAAAAAAACGATATAGCCTCACTCATCTTCTTCCGGATTGTATTTGGAGTCCTTGCTACAATAGAGTCCATTAGTCTTTTCAGTTACCTCCATCTCTATAAAAAAGCATTCGACCCAGAAAAATTTCATTTCAAATATTTTGGTTTTGAGTGGGTGGAACCTATGCCTGAACCTTTTATGAGTATCTTTTTTGTGGTACTGACATTGCTCGGCCTTTGCATCATTGTTGGTTGGCGATATCGATTGACGACCTTATTATATGCTTTTGGTTTTAGCTATACTTATTTTTTGGATGCAAGCTTTTACCTCAATCATGGCTACCTATTTATGGTGCTTTGTTTTGCTATGTTCTTTTATCCGGTGCATCGAGCATATTCATTTGATGTTTTACAAAAACGGGTTACCCCTATTCAGTCCGTCCCCTATTGGCCTTTGTTCTTATTGAAATTTCTGATGGGAGTAGTATACATATATGGTGGGATTGCAAAATTAAATCCCGATTGGCTGAATGCTATTCCTTTAAAATTCTGGTTGGCCAATAAATCTGACTTGTTTTTAATTGGACCGATTGTGGCGAAAGAATGGGTTGCCTATGCCATGAGTTACGGCGGAGTGGTCCTTGACTTATTTGTTGTTTTATTCCTGTTGAACAAAAAAACGCGGCCCTGGGCATTTGGTTTTGTGCTCTTTTTCCATTTTATCAATTTGCTAATTTTTGAGATTGGAATTTTCCCTTGGATGTCAACCGCACTGACGATGCTCTATTTTTCTCCAGATTTTCCCCGACGTGCTTGGTCTTGGCTTAGCGCAAAAAGTTTAAGAATGCAAGGTATTGGAGATTGGTGGCAAAACTTATGGGTAAAAGATTTCAATCGGGTAGAGGAATTAAATTATTCTGCTTTTCAGCAAAAAACAGTTAGTCTCGTTCTCATTATCTTTTGTAGTATCCAACTCCTTTTGCCCCTGAGGCATCACCTATATAAAGGTAAGGTCCTGTGGACTGAACAAGGGCATCGTTACTCTTGGCGTATGATGCTCCGGAGTAAATACGGTCAAGGGGATTTTAAAATTTTAGACCCACATTCTAAGAAAAGAATTACAGTTCGTGCCAAACAATATTTATCGAAACGGCAAGCACACAAAATGTGCAGTCATCCTTATATGATTTTGCAGTTTGCTCATTATTTGAGAGACAAATATGAGGAGGATGGATTTGTCGATCCGGAGGTTTATGCTCATTTAAAAATCAAAGTGAATGGACGACCTTATGCTCATTATGTTGACAGAGAGCGAGATTTGGGAAAAGTAGAATGGAATGCTTTTCGGTCTATTGACTGGCTGATGCCTGAGCCTCCTGATGAGGAAGATTAATGCTTCCCTTTAACAGGTACGGGAACACGAAGTATACGGATTGAAACGGACGAGGAAGTTTTTTTTCTTTTAACACAGACTTAAGCTTCTTTATCGCGCTCTTGCTTAAATAGCTCCATTCAGCAATCACTAAGCCATCCGATAAAATGCTTTTCTAACTAGCTAGATCATAGAGCATTAGCGATCTTTAGGTATTACGAATCATCTGCACTGAGCGAATGATCACCCCAATTCCGATAAGGACCATACAAACCACAGCAGTAATCACGATCTCCATAAAACCAAAATCCATCGCTTCCATTCGTTCCGAAATGATGCCGTAGAGTGCCCATACAACAACAAGGCTATAGGCGATATCCCATTTACGAAACAACATCAACAAAGCGAGTACACCACCAATCGAGATCATGATCATTGCCCAAATTCGTTCCTCGATTCCTCCTCCTGTAAATCCAAGACTAACCAATACGGCTGTTGCGTTAGCAATAGTGGCGATGCTGATCCATCCCAAAAGTACTTGAAAAGGTAAGCGCACCAAAAGGCGTTCTCTCCAAGCTCCTTTCTCTTTACCGACCTCTAAACGCTGGTAGATTAAAATCAAAGTAGTCAGATATGCAATCATGATAACAAATGACAAAGGCAGCATCTGAAAATGCCAACTGATTAGCCATCCTGCATTGAGTAAGCAAGAAATGAAAAACAACCACCCAATCTTCTCCACATGAGCTAGTTCCTTTTTGCTTTTGCTAAACAAATCACTAGCTTGATAAATAATAAAACAAGTCAGCAACAGATAAATAAATCCCCAAATAGAGAAAGTGAATGGCGCGGGTACAAATAAATTTGGATTTAAATCGGAAAGTTCTTTCGCTGTCCTTCCATTCAGTGGAAGCGCATTAGAAAGGTAATTAACTATGATCGTAATGATGAAGCCAACTATGTTGGCAATTTGGAGGCTGCGTTTCATTTTGTTAATTTTATTTCTACTTAGAAAAGTTCAATCCTAGCATCACAGACGACTCAAAGATTGGAAAACTAGTACTTTTATTATTATAAATTATTTATTCTTGAAAATGAAAAATACCTCCTTGTTCGCTTACAACATATCCGTGTCCATCCACCACATGTATACTCACTAAGTCGTCACCAGAAAAGTTTTTCACAACCTTCCAATCATCCCCTCCATTTTCTGTAATCCAGAAAAGGCCATTCTCTCCCACGATATATCCATAATCATCATCTACAAAAAATACATCTCGAAAAGGTTTGTTAGAAACACGGGTTTTGCTCCCATCTCTGATCTTATTCCACTTAAAACCACCATTGGTCGTTTTCATAATTGTACCTCCTGATCCTACTACATAACCAACTTCAGGAGAAGGAAAGTGAATTGCTCTAAAAAAATCCCCCTCAATATCTTGACGCTCCCAAGCACCTCCATTTTCAGAACGGAGGACTATCCCATAACCAACTGCGTGAACGGTAGCTGCATTAGAATAACACACTGCTGACAATTCATTTTCAAAGGTATCTATTTGTGTAACGGCGTTCCCCTGAATTCGCATTGCTACTCCATCCTGAAAACCTGCACCGCCAACAACCATTACTTCATCGGTTTCATTAAAACAAACATCCAGTAAGATCTCCCACCTCGGTAAACGATAGAAAATCCAATCTTCTAAAGGACTTTCTTTTTTGAAAAAATACCCATCAATGCCGACAGCAAATCCCTGACCGTTTGGTTTGAAATTCACTCCATTCATTCTTTTATTCGTCAATGAATCAACTGTCCAATTGACACCACCATCAATCGTTGACAATGAATAGCCCTTGTACCAAGTGTCGCCTCCGACAATGTGTCCAGTATTGACATCAGTAAAATAAACGGAAGTAAGTGTTGAGTTGAGATTGGAGTTTTGTTTCTCCCAGCTTAGTTCGATTTTTTCTTTTCCGCAAGAAGATGCGAGTATTAAAGCTAAAAAAAAGAATGAACTTAAGTAAATTTTAGAGGAAGGTTGCTGCATTTTTTAGTGGTTAAAAATTGAGAGTGAGCGCTTCTATTCTCCTTAGACCTCACTCTCAACTCTTTTCTAATTTTTCGAGTTCACACTATCTTTTACGAGCTGTCCTGTTTTAGGAGATTCAGCGTCTTTCGTTTTTACACGTCGAGCAAAGGTTGGGAAAGCTGCGCTTCCATAATGTGAAAATTTTTCGTCCGTGACTAAAGGAAACTTATAATTATTTATAAAACTAACGAAGAAAGCCGTTAATTCTTCGATGTCAATATTTCTTGAATTCGGCTTAAGATGGTAAGCAATGTGATCTACGGTCCCATTCTTATCCCAAAAAACGTTCAACCACATTTTGATTCCTTTCAGGTCGTATTCTATGATTTCAGAGTATGCTTCCATTTCTTTAAGCATACTCAACCATTTCTCAAATGCAATATCCATATCATTATCACATTCAGAAAGCAGAAGTGCTTCATGCTCTTGCATCAAGCTATTAAATTGTTCCTCATACTCCCCCATGACAAATACAGAAGGAAGAACGATGGAGTCTTGCTCAATCAAGGGATCTGACACTACAGAAGTAGCATTCAGCCAGCTGGAGTTCAGCATTAGGCAACTTATAATTAAAAGGCAAATCGTTTTCATGAATGATTGTTTTGCTTAGAATTTGTTTCTGTTTGAGTACGGATGCGAAAAATAGCTATTTTTCTTGTAAATCAGATGCTTATCAATCCTCTATCTATTGATAAGTCTATCAAAATGAGACTTTACCATAAACAGCGAACATCTTTGTAAAAACATCTTATCTCAAGTTAGTTACAAGTCCTCTAATATAAAAAATATCTCCGACTATCTCATTGCATTATTCCTTTCCGGATGCAATCTTTGGGGCGAAGTGATGCTGTACATTCAGTTTTTTGAGTCAAAACTATATTGACTTTTAATGGGGAGTAATCGTCTTTTTATAGGTGTTAATGAACGATTTTTCGTTGGTGTGGTGTGTAAAAATAACGGTCAGCAATCAAAAGAAGTATTATATTGCTAATTAATTCCACTTTTTCAGAATTAATTAACAATAAAAAACATCTCTTGTTAAATTTAAAGACCCTTTATCCTCTTTTCAGATCATTTATGAAACTAAGCACTCGTTCAAAAATAAGTTATAGTACTTAATCCGATTTGCCTTACAATTTACCGTTCTTTGAATTAGAGGATAGATTTTAACAAAGTTTCCCCTTAAATCCGCACAAATAAGGGAAACTTCCGTTAAATCTTACAAGTTAATCTTTAACCTCCTAGGGTTGGTAGAACAAATATTTTGTTCCTGTACAGAATTCGCAATTTTGAATGACAACTTAATTTAGTAACAAGCTAAACTTCAAAATACCTATTATGAACAAGCTACTTCCCCTTTTAACTATTCTAACATTCATGAGCTGCATGCTTTCATGTAGTGAAAACTCAAAATCGATGCAAGAAGATACCAGCACTTCTACTCAAAACACTGCCGTTGCCGAAGAAAAACTTCCTGGCGATCCCTCTTTAGCGACTTCCGCCAAAGATATTCAAAAATTGATTGCTCTTTCTAAAGGTGAATTCAAATACAGTGTAGAAGACTTTTTCCGTAATCCGGAAAAAACACGTTACCAACTTTCTCCTGACGGAAACTACTTTTCCTACATGGGCCCTCACGAACGTCGACAAAATATCTTCGTTCAAAAAATTGGCGAAACAACTGCCACCCGAATTACCAATGAAACAGATCGAGACATCTCTGGTTATTTTTGGGCCAACAACAATCGACTACTCTATATAAAAGATAGCGGTGGCGATGAAAACTTTCAACTATATGCCGTTGATAAAGATGGAACTAACGACAAGGACCTCACACCTTTTGAAAAAGTAAGAATTCAAATTATTGACCGCTTAGATGATCTCGAAAATGAAATCATTATTGGGATGAATAAAAATAATCCTCAATTATTTGAACCTTATCGAATGAACATTGTAGATGGCACCTACAAACAACTCGCTGAAAATACCAACCCACTTGAACCGATTGATGCATGGGTTACAGACCACAATGGCAAGCTTCGAATTGCTTCCAAAATAGTAGGTGGTACCAATTCTGTTCTCATGTATCGCGACAATGAAGAGGAAGCATTTCGCGATGTCATTACTACCGATTTCCGCGAATCGATTCAACCTTTGTTTTTCGATTTTGACAACGGTAGCAAGATCTTTGTTTCTTCCAACCTCAACCGTGACAAAAGTGTTATCGTACAGTTTGACATGGCTACAGGAAAAGAAGTTGGCGAAGTGATATTCTCACATCCTGATGTAGATGTCAGTGATTTGAATTATTCAAAAAAACGTAAAGTTCTTACTTCCATTTCTTACAATACAGACAAGAATCAATTTCATTATCTAGACAAGGAGCGAGAAGCTATCGCCAAACGTCTGGAACGTGAACTTGGCGATTACGAATGCTGGGTTACAAGTATGAATAAGGCTGAAGATAAATTTATGGTTCGGACCTATAGCGACCGGTCTTTGGGTGCTTATTACTTTTATGATAAAAATACCGATAAGCTCGAAAAAATATCTGATGTAAGCCCATGGATTGATGAAAAAGACATGGCAGTAATGAAACCGGTTCAATACAAATCAAGCGATGGTTTGACTATTCATGGTTATTTGACCTTACCAACCAATGGTGCAAAAACGAACCTTCCGGTCATTGTTAATCCGCATGGTGGTCCTTGGCATCGTGACTCTTGGGGCTTCAATCCTGAGATTCAATTATTAGCCAGTAGAGGTTATGCCGTATTCCAAATGAACTTCCGTGGCAGCACAGGGTATGGTCGTGATTTTTGGGAAAAGAGTTTCAAAGAATGGGGCGGCACAATGCAAGACGACATCACAGATGGTGTTAGCTGGTTGATAGAAGAAGGCGTGGCCGACAAAGATCGTGTAGCAATTTATGGTGGAAGCTATGGTGGCTATGCAACTTTGGCAGGCGTTACTTTTACACCTGACCTTTATGCCTGCGCTGTGGACTATGTAGGTGTTTCTAATTTATTCACTTTCATGAAAACGATTCCACCATACTGGGAGCCCTATCTTGAAATGATGTATACAATGGTAGGTAACCCTGAAACGGACAGCACACAAATGGCTGCGGCATCTCCTGCGCTACATACGAATAAAATCAAAACGCCGCTCTTTGTTATACAAGGTGCCAATGACCCTAGAGTTAACATTGATGAAGCCGACCAAATCGTACGTTCACTTCGTGAGCGAAAAATTGATGTGCCTTATTTAGTTAAGTACAATGAGGGACATGGTTTTCATAATGAAGAAAATCGCTTTGAGTCTTATAAGGCGATGGTTGGTTTTTTTGCTAAACACTTGAAGCCGGATTTGAAGGGATGATCTCTCTTACTTCGACTTCGCTCAGTCATCACTACTTATTAATTTGACTAGATAAATATAATCGTGTTTTAGGCTTGGCCTAACATTATAATGAAAAGCGTTTTTGGCTGTGGCCGAAAACGCTTTTTTTATTTCTTTCTAGATTTCAATCAAATGAACAAACAAATAGTGCACACAATTCAAGGCTGTAAAGAATTTCTATCTGCTATATTTGAATATGAAAAAGCAGTGTAATACCTTTCGTCTCTGAGGGAAATCCCCCACTTCCTGTTCCCTATTTCACAAGTCATATATCCTGTTTAAAACAATCAAACAATTTGAATTAATCAAACAAATAATAGAAAATTATTTGTTTGTTAAAAAAAATTGTTTTAAATTGCGAGCACATTAGAAATACTATTTTTTTTAAAGAAAACCTAAGAACTATGATTCACGAGGATAGAATTGAGCTTAACAATCGTTTTATTAAAGTATTTGAATTACTTAAAGAACGAGGAGATATTATTCTTAATGACCGTAACGGGAAAGGGATTGGTGATTTTGCAGATAAGATTCTAGGAAACAGAGCTTATGGTCATATCATCCGTGCATTCCTCAACCAAAAGGATAAACGTGTAATTGATTATCGACAAGCACGGATCCTTTGTCAGGAATATGGTGTGAATGAATCTTTTCTAATTGATGGAATGGGTACTCCCTTCGGATTTGAAGTGCCAAAAAATAAGTCTGCTTCTAGTGCTTATACACCTCAGGGTAACATTTTGTATACTTCCGTTCAAGCCTTCGCAGGTTCTGGTGCAGATGTAGGAACTGCTACTCCTGAGAACAACCACTTCTTTTCAGTGCCAGGCCTAAGGGGCTCAGGCTTGGTTGCCTTTCCGATTGACGGACGCAGTATGGAACCTGTCATTTCTGACGGCGATACACTTATCTGCCGTGAGATTGGAGGGCTTAGTGAAATCAAGGATAATGAAATTTATGCCATCAAATCAAATGGCACACTTTGGGTGAAATACGTACAACGTGTCACCAATAATAATGGGAAGGTTACCAGCCTTCGAATGATCTCCGCTAACAATTTGGAGTATCAACCATTCACAGAAGAAGTTAATGAAGCTACCAGTTTGTACAAAGTGATTCGCAGAATTAGCGACATCTAAACCTTGTCAACGTCAACAGTTTTCTCAACTGTTTGATCGGTACACTTTTTCTATTTTCAATTTCGGATAGTCTCTCTTAGTCGTGAAGGTCTTTGACCTTCGCGCTATATCCTGCTGTTTTTTTGATTCGAAATCCCGGGCTCTATGAGTCCGGGATTTTTCTTTTAAAGGCCACTTCTAATGAATAGACAAACCTTTATCTCCGCTGCCGCATCACCTCATACAACATAATCCCAGTAGCAACAGAAACATTCAATGAGTCCGTCTCCCCCAACTGTGGTATAATAAACTGCTCGTCCGCTTTGCGCAAAAGCGCGGAACTAACCCCCTCGCCCTCTGAACCAATGATAAAAGCAGTAGGCACTTGCAAATCCAAATCATACAATTTTTTCTCTCCCTTTAAACTACTCGCTAAGATCTGAATACCCGATAACTGCAAATATTCAATCGCATTCATCAAGCTACTAGATCTGCAAACAGGGATTTTTGTCAGGGCGCCAGCCGAAGTCTTCAAAGCATCAGCATTGATTCGAGCAGCTCCCTTGGAAGGAATAATAATCGCATCTGCACCACAAACCTCTGCCGAACGTGCTATAGAACCAAAATTACGGACATCCGTTACCTCATCTAGAAGTAAAAACAGAGGAGTTTTTGATTGCTCATAAACCATCGGCAACACATCTTCTATCTTAAAATATTGGATAGGAGACAACAGGGCAATGACACCTTGATGGTTACCATTAGAAAATTTATTCAGACGATCCTTGGGAACCACTTTAAAGGGAATATCAAAATCCCTGCACAGATGTCGGATTTCTTTCTCAAAATCTCCACGAATCCCTTGTTGCAACAAGAGTTTATCAACAGGCTTTCCAGAGCGAATAGTATCTACTACAGGATGCCGACCATATATAATCAAATCATTTTTAGAACTCATAGCGCGAAAATAAGGATAAATGTCGCGTATCGTTTGAATTTATGACATCAATACAAAGGTAAAAGCGAGTTTTTTTGAATAAATTTACCTATTCTTAAAACGTAACGATAAAAGTTTCTCGGTGAAGCGTGTAATAAACTCAACAAATAGCCTGCCTTTTGGGTTATAATTTGATATCAATCGCTAAACGATACTTACAATTCTGGAAACTTTAGTGAATGCTCATTTACTCAATTAATTTTCTTAATCAATTCAAACCGCACATGATGGATTTAAAAAATTCTACAAAAATGCGTTCTCTTTTGTCCTTGGCCTTGCTACTTGCAGCCAATTTCATCTGGGCACAATCACAATCCGTACTTGATATTGCCCTACGGCATATTGAGCAAAATGCTCAAACATGGGAACTAGAGCAGGCAGATGTTTCTGACATGCTGATCACAGATAGCCATATCAGTAGCATTAGTGGAGTTGCACACATCTACTTTAAACAGCGCTATCAAGGCATTGAAGTAGAAAATGCAATCATCAATGTTAGTATCACTGCTGACGGAAAAGTATTACACGCTGGTAAGCGTGCTATTCCTAGCATCGCTTCTAAAGTAAACGCTACTGCTGCTTCAATCAGCGCAGAAGCGGCACTAGTTAGTACACTTAATCATCTTGAACTTCCTGCAGTTCCTTCTTTTACTGTAAAGGAAACAAGAAGTGCGAACGAAATCATTTTTGAAAAAGGTACCTACGCCAACAGAGATGTGAATGTAGAATTGACTTACCTAGCAGACAAAGATGGCATCGTTCGACTATGCTGGAAAGTAGCCATTGATACAAAAGCTGATCACAATTACTGGTACAGCTATGTAGATGCGATTACTGGCAACGTAGCACACAAACAAAACTTAGTTATCGAGTGTGCTCCTGCAAACCTTAGCAAGCAACACAAGCATTCGCACACTTGTAATGACAATGTATATGCTGCAGACATGAAGCAACACCAAACGGTGAAAGAAGCTTTAGCAGCTGAGGCAAGTGTTGTTACCAACTCTTACCGTGTATTTGCAATTCCTGCTGAGTCTCCAATTCACGGACCTCACGTCTTAGTAACTGATCCTGCTGACCCAACTGCTTCTCCTTCCGGATGGCATGACAATGGAACAAATCAATGGACAACTACTAGAGGAAATAATGTATTCGCATACCTCGACACTGATGGTAATGGTGCTCCAGATGGCCCTACAGCAGAAGGTGGCCCAACGCTCGATTTTGATTTTGCTTTCGATGCAATGGCAGAACCAACGGATATGGGAGAAACCGCTGAAACAAACTTATTTTACATGAATAATGTAATGCACGATTTCAGCTTCCTATATGGTTTTGACTCTGCTGCTGGTAACTTCCAAGACAACAACTTCGGCAACGGAGGTAACGGAAATGATCACGTGGAAGCAAGAGCACAAGCTGCAGGACTTAATAATGCAAACTTTGGTACTCCTCCAGATGGACAAAGTGGAACAATGAACATGTTTGTATGGGATATAAACTTAAGCTCTACTATATTCACAGTTAACGAACCAGCAGTAGTAGCAGGTTCTTATTCTGCGATTGAAGGAAGCTTCGGAGAGGCTATTTCAGCAATTCCTGTATCAGGTGAAGTGGCTATCGTTAATGACGGTGTTTTCAATCCATATATTACGGATGGCTGTGAAGAGGACTTTGTAAATGCATCTGAAATTGAAGGAAAAGTAGCACTCGTAGATAGAGGTGGCTGCTTCTTTGAGCAGAAGGCATCTTTTGCTGAAGCTTCAGGAGCTATTGCATTAATCGTTTGTAATTTCGAACCAGACCCAGTTGGAATGGCTGGTATAGCAGATATTGTTGATCCAGGAATTCCTACCGTTATGATCGGAAGTACCGATTGTGAAACGATTCGCCAGTTTGCTGGTAATGACTTGGTGGTAACATTCCAGTTACCAACTAACAGTGGTCCTGACTTCGTAGATGGTGATTTTGACAATGGTATTATTGCTCACGAATTCGGTCATGGTATTTCTAACCGATTGACTGGTGGTGGTTCTAGTGTAGGTTGCCTTGGTAGTGCAGAGCAAATGGGAGAAGGATGGAGTGATTTCATGGGCTTGGTATTGACTGTTGAACCAGGTGATACTGGTGATATGCCAAGAGGTATTGGTAACTATGCACAAAGAGATGATCCAGACGGACCTGGTATTAGAGTATATCCTTATTCTACAGACATGACTATTAGCCCGATAACCTACGCTGACCTTCCTGCTACTGGGGGAGCTGTTCACCAAGTTGGAGAAATCTGGTGTCATATGATTTGGGATTTATACTGGGCAATGACAGATGAATATGGTTGGGATGCAGATGTTTATAATGGTACAGGAGGTAACAACCAAGCCATCCGATTAGTATTTGAAGGTATGAAGCTACAGCCTTGTAGCCCTGGCATGCAAGATGGTAGAGATGCGATCATAGCTGCAGATGAGGCATTATACAATGGTGATAATTACTGCTTGATCATGGATGTATTTGCAAGACGTGGATTAGGATTTAACGCTAGTCAAGGCGATGCAAATGACACAGGTGATGGAACTCCTGATTTCGAATCGTTCCCATTATGTACTGCTGAACTTAAACTAGCGAAGACAGTTACACCTATTGTAGATGCTGGTGAAAACATTGAAGTAGCACTTACAGTAACGAATCACAAAGGAGAAACACTAACAGGCATTGTAGTAAATGACGTATTAGAAAACGGACAATCTTACGTTGCTGGTTCAGCAAACGTTTCTGATGTAACCGTAAATGGTAATACCATTTCATTCAACATTGGCGAAATGCTTCATGAAGACGTTCAGGAAATCACATACCTTGTTGCAACTGACCCTTCTGTATATTCAATCCAACAATGGTTTGATGGTGCAGAAACAAATGACAACTGGCTTGCTGATCCTGTGACTAATACCAACTTCTTTGGTCTTTCTGCGGTCAATCCTTTCGAAGGTGTTTCTTCTTGGTTTGTTCAGGATCTACCAGAAGCTAGTCAGCAAACACTATTTACAATTACACCAATTACGGTTACTGGTACTGCTCCTGCACTTCGTGTTTATAATGACTATAATACACAAGGTGGATTAGATGGTGGCTTGATTGAAATCTCTACTGACGGAGGTAATGTGTATCAAAACATAAGCGACAAAATGATCAGAGGTGCTTACCCATCTGGAATCGATTACGGAACATTTGTTGTTCCAAATCTTGACGCTTTCTCTGGCCCTAGTAATGGCTATATCAGTTCAATTATTGATCTAACTGAATACATTGGTGAAGACATTAACATTCGCTTACACTTTGCGACTGATGATGCTGGCGCAGTTGGTGGTGGCTGGTATGCAGATAATCTTGAGTTGATGGATTTGAAAGCATACAACAGTGAGACTTGTGCTTCTTCTGACCAAGGTGACGTTATTTGTAAGTATGGTGAAGATATAGGAACAGTTATTCAATCTCAGATTGGAGTGTACACAACTTCTCCTAATCCAAACGTAAACATTGGCGTATATCCAAACCCAGCTGAAGACCTAATCAACCTGTCAGTAGCAAGTAAAATTGCACAAGATGTACAGATCAGCATTATGTCTGTTGATGGTCGCGAAATGATGAGCACACAAATTTCTGCAACTTCTAACACCCAAACATTCACGATGGATGTTTCTGATTTAGCTGCAGGATTCTACTTCGTTAAAGCTTCTGCTAATGATGAGGTGACTGTTCAGAAAGTTGTGATCAAGTAATTAAGATAACAGTAAAACAAGTTTATAAATAAAATGGGCTGTCCGAAATTCGGGCAGCCCATTTATTTCTATTTATCGTAAAGCAACATCCTACTTACTGCATTTGCAAAAGTATAAATGGCTTTAGCCTTCATTAATTACTCTTCTTCTCGCTTCGCTTTTTCAGCTCTCTCTTTACGGCTTTCCTCTGCCGCCTCTTTCAGATCATCTAAAGCATCTTCTACTTTATCAGAAACAACTTCAGCAACAGCTTTAACCGTATCAATTACATCTTCCAAAGCTTCTCCCATACTTGTACCCACTACATTAAGTAGCGCTTCAACACCACCAGCAATAGATTCTGGCTTAGGTTCCGCCTTAGGTTTACCTTTAAGAGCAAGGGCCGCTTTTTCCAAAGTCTCAGCGTCATCTACACGAGCTGCTTTATCTTGTTCGATTTTAGCAGCGATCTTTTCTTTCGCCGCAGCTTTCGCTGCGTTCTGAGCTTCTCTAACTTTTGCTTTTTCAGCATTAGCTTTATCTTTTTCAGCTTGGCTAGCCATTCGCTTTTCAAGATCCGTTTTGGTAGATAACATCTCGTTGAGCTTTTCTTCTTTCGAACGAATACGCTCTTCAATCATTTTAGTTTTTGCCTGACGAATCTGCGCTTCCAGCTGCCCTTCAGAATTTTGGATTCTACGTCCTTGGTATTCCAAATCACCTTTATCACGTGAGATTGAACGTTCCATTTTTTCAATAGCAGAAAGCAAACCTTCGTACCTTCTAGCAAGACGATCAGTTGGTGAGCCATCCTGTTCTTTCTGAGGACCAAAACGTTTTTCTTTTACTTCCTTGAAAGCTTTATCCAGACGATCCCAAACTTTTGCACGGTGATCTCTGGTCAATTTTGTATCTTTAAAATCACGTTGTAGATTCTTCAAGTCATTGAACAATCCTTGTAAATTCAAACCTTTCACAATCTTCTCTTCAATAGTTCCCAAAGCTGTCATAAACTTTTCAGAACCTTCTTTTGATTGAGATTGAAATTCTTCGTCAAGTGTTGAGCGAAGTTTCTTCAAGTGATCGAATAATTTATTGGTAGTGTCACGAAGAGCGTTGGCGTGTTCTCTAAAAAGGTTGCGCTCTTTCATTTGATCCTGTACTTTATTCCAGAAACCTTTAAGTGCTTCCCACTCTTTGGAATCGTAAGTCTTAAGTTTTTCAACCTTTTCTTTGATTTCATTAAGCTCAGATTGGTAAACGTCATTAAGCTTAGCAGAGAGCACAACGAAGTGCCATTCGGTTTGAGCTCTTTGAATGATGTCACCTCTTTCAACCTTTAATTCTTCAGGTAATAAGCTTTCGCTGGCAGATAAGTCTCTCTCTTGTTGAGTGTGGCCTTCTGGAAATTCGACTTCTTTCCCAAGTCGCCAATCATCCATTAATCTTTTTTCAAGATTGTCGCCAGTAATGTCTTCTGGAAAAACAAAGAGGTTTACTTTGTTGTCATTAGGGCGCAGTTCCAATGCGAGCAACACACGTTCCTCTTTCTCATTGGTACCCCAAAGTACGAGTTTGGTCTTCATGATACGGTAATTTAATTTTCGTTATAAAACAGGTATTTGATATTTCTTTTCTTCTTAAAGGCAGTTCTCTTTCGTATTAAACGGGCTAGTAGTAATGTTTCGTAGGTGTTGTATCTTGGCTTATTCCCCTAAGCCAAGTCTTAATTCAATCATTTATTGAAAACAATCTTCAATTCTTTAAAATTAACAAAAAGAACAGTATAAAACAATTAAGCAATGAAAATTAAACGGTAAATAAATTTGAATCTGTCAGACATATAAGTAATCCTGAATGTGTTTACAGCCTAATTCATACGGCTAATATTACAGGGTTTTCTTGACTTTTCGCCCTTTAGCACGCTCAGTATGCCTTTGCAGTTTTCATTTTAGTTGATTAGCTGTCTA
This sequence comes from uncultured Saprospiraceae bacterium, assembly GCA_937921775.1. Classification (GTDB taxonomy): domain Bacteria; phylum Bacteroidota; class Bacteroidia; order Chitinophagales; family Saprospiraceae; genus CALGLS01. Next base: position 7,254 of record CAKZUK010000239.1, on the reverse strand, counting down.
CTTTTGACAACTGTCCAATAAGTTGCTTTGACAATAAATGTTCAGCAATTTGCACAGCATTTGTTGCTGCCCCTTTACGTAGGTTATCTGCTACGATCCACATGTTTAAGGTATTAGCTTGTGACTCATCTCTTCTTAGTCGACCTACAAAAACGTCATCCTTATCTTTTGCAAAAAGAGGCATTGGGTATTTATTATCTGCTACATTATCCTGTAGAGTTATACCATCTGAATCAGCAAGCAAACGTTTCAATTCATTGATTTCAAAATCATTTTGAAACTCTACGTTGACACATTCTGAATGCCCACCTTGAACGGGAACTCTAACTGCAGTTGCTGTTATTCTCAAACTATCATCTTCTAAAATCTTTTTGGTTTCATGTACTAATTTCATTTCTTCCTTGGTATAGTCATTATCTAGGAAGATATCACAATGCGGAATACAATTGTCAAGTATCTGATAGTTGTAAGCCATGGTCTCAGATGACCCCTTTGCTTTTTCATTGTTGTATTGAGAAACCGCCTTCATACCTGTACCAGTAATAGACTGATAGGTTGATATCACCAGACGTTGAATAGTATACTTACTGTGAAGTGGCTTGAGTGCCACTACCAATTGAATGGTAGAACAGTTAGGGTTTGCAATAATCTTGTCAGCAGCTGTGAGCGCATGTGCATTCACTTCAGGAACGATTAACTTTTTATCTGGGTCCATGCGCCAAGCAGAAGAATTGTCAATAACAGTTGTTCCAACCTCAGCAAATTTTGGAGCCCACTCTAATGATACGCTACCACCAGCAGAAAATATCGCCACGTCAGGTTTGGCATTAATGGCATCCTGCATAGACATACAGTTATAAGTTTTGCCCATAAATTGGATTTCTTTACCAATTGATCGTTCAGAAGCTACTGCTAAAAACTCAGTAACCGGGAAGTTTCTTTCTTCTAAAACTTCGCGCATGACGGTGCCGACTAAACCGGTAACACCTACTACTGCTACTTTCATAGTGTTGTTTATTTTCTAGTTAAACTATCTACTTAATTATCAAGCATTTATGCTAAAAATCTACATAAATCCCGTTTTCAAGAATGACAAAGATAAAGGCAATAATTATTTAATGCTAGTTTTTTTGTTTGCCTAAAGACTTGGATTAACTTTGTAGACTGTACTTTCTGCTTTTTTAATTAAGTTTATGGAGTAAATAGCTACTTCAAGGAAGTACATGTTACCTCAAAATTCCAAGCCAAACAGATACTATTAAACCCATAGATTATGAGAGTTAGTACTTTTCTGCTAATCTTTGTCACCATATTTCCTTTCTTCCTATCAGCTCAAATTTCTGAAGAATTTACTGATGGTGATTTTACAAACAGCCCCACTTGGCAAGGAGATGAGACAGATTTTGCAGTTAACAGCGAGATGCTTCAAGTCACTGCCACTGTTGCAGGTAATTCTTACCTCTCTACTCCTACCCCCATTTCGGATTCCACTTTTTGGGAGTTTCTTGTAGAATTGGACTTTAATCCTTCTACCAATGGTAATTTCCCAAAATACTACCTCTCTTCCGATAATCCAGATTTGGAAACAGATCTCAATGGATACTACCTTAGAATCGGAGAAACTGGATCCCTAGACGCTTTTGAAATATATCGCCAGAATGGAAATACGGATGAATTCCTTTTTAGGTTCAGCACAGAAGGAGCAATGGCATCATCCTCCAACAATAATGCACGCATTAGAATAACCAGAAATGATATCGGTGTATGGAACTGCTATGCTGATTATGACGGTGGAACCTGTTTTGGTTTTGAAGGCAGCTTCATGAATAATGACCTGACTACTGGCGATCATTTTGGTATAGCTTATCAATTTACATCTTCTAATATCGACAACTTTTTCATTGATGATATTTTTGTAGATGCCTTGCCTACGTACAATAACAATCCACTTGCTTTATCCTCTATCAATGCAATTGACGTTACGGATATTCAAGTTATATTTACTTTACCCTTAGATTTGGCTTCCGCCGAAACGACTATAAACTATACCATAAAAGATGATAGTGGTACCGATATTGGCAATCCAACTATCGCAAATATAGATGCTACTAATCCAAATATTGTTCATATCGACATTAGTAATCTTTCGATTGGAAGTGGCTTACAATATACGCTTTGTGTTACCGGTCTTTTCGATTGCTCAGGGAATCTAATTGGGACAAACAACACTGAAAATTTTACCGTGTTTATTATTGAAGCAGCTGCTCCCGGAGATATATTAATCAATGAGATAATGGCTGATCCTGAACCAAGTCTTGGTAGTTTTCCCTCAGCCGATTTCATTGAATTGTATAATAGGAGTAACAAAGCAATTGACCTAGATGGTTTCCTTATTAGCGACCCAGCTAGTTCTAGTTTTTTAGGACCTAAAATAATGCCTCCATTCTCTTACTTAATTATCTGTGATAACGAATTTGCTACTGATTTCATGGCCTTTGGAGAAGTACTCGCTGTTGGTAGTTTTCCTAGTTTAAATATTAGTGATGATGAAATAACATTGGAGGATCCTACAGGGTTTCCAATTGATCAAGTTCATTATTTCAATGATTGGTATCAGGACGAAGACAAGGAAGACGGGGGCTGGACCTTGGAGTTAATTAATCCCAACTTATATTGCCAGGGAGCAACAAACTGGATTGCCTCTCAAAATTCAAATGGCGGTACACCTGGGCAACAAAATTCCGCTTTCGAAGATACACCTGACCTTATTGCTCCCAAACTAATTTCTGCGACAGCAGTCAACAACAATCAACTCCTCTTGGTATTTGATGAAATAATGGCAAGTACTGACCTTATCTCAACTTTAGGCTTTGAAATAACGTCGGGACTTGGAGCAGTCAATGACCTTGTTTTGATAGAACCAGATAAGACCTCTTATTTACTAAGCATTGAAGCACCTTTCTTTCAAGATCAAGTAACTTACAATATTTTAGTCCAAAGTGCTGTGACCGACTGCGCGGGCAACTCTGTGAGCTTAGATTTCAGAACTTTAGATTTTATCTATAATGAAACGGAAGCAGCTGAACCTTATGACATTTTGATTAGTGAAATTTTTGCTGATCCAACACCTTCCATAGGCTTGCCAGAAGCAGAATATTTGGAACTATATAATCGCAGTAATAAAATCATTAATCTTGAAGGCTTTGTCCTATCCGATCCTTCAGATGATATTCTCTTGCCGTTTTACATTATGTCTCCTGGGGATTACCTTATCGTCTATCTAAAAGACAGCGGTTTCTTTGGACCCTATGGTGACACCTTGGCTTTGAACGATTTTGTTGGCCTAGGAAATACAGCAGATAATTTAGAATTAATTAATCCGGATGGAGAACTCATTCACAATGTTATTTATACCGATGCTTCATACCAAGACGCTAGTAAAGATGATGGTGGCTGGAGCTTAGAATTAATAAACTTTAATGCCCCTTGTTCTTTTGAAGATAACTGGAAAGCTTCTACTAGTGCGAACGGAGGTACACCGGGGACGGTCAATTCTGTTGCCGAAAACATACTCGATGATTCCCCTCTAGATTTAATACGTGCCTTTCCGATTACTTCAAATCAGGTACAATTGTTTTTCAACAAAAGTTTGAATCGAACATTCGCCGCTGATATTAACAATTATGAGATTGATGGCTTGACGATTAGCAATGTCTTTGCGGAAGCACCATCCTTTAATACCGCGATAGTAGAACTGAGCACTGATTTTGATCCAGATCTTATTTATGAAATACGTGTAAAAAGTGAACTCACAGATTGCATAGGTAATAGCCCCGGAATATTTATGCAAGCTTCATTTGCCCTACCAAAAGTCATTGAGGAATTAGACTTAGTTATCAATGAGGTTTTATACAATCCAGAAACAGGTGGGGTCGACTTCGTTGAGCTTTACAATCGTTCTGACAAAGTTGTCAATCTAGCAGATTTGAATATCGCCAAGCGCAATGAAGAAAATCTAGTTGATGATGCAGTACCGATTGACCTTGACTGTTTGCTATTCCCTGATGAATATATTGTTTTGACAAAAGATCCTTTAGACATAAAGAACCGCTACCTCACAGAAAATCAATATGGCTTTTTAACTGTAGCTATACCTACATACGCTGACAAGGAAGATGTGGTAACCTTATATCGGCCGGCCATACTAGGAGAGGTAGTAATTGATGAGCTCGCATATGATGATACATTCCCATATGCTTTGCTAAGTGATAAAAATGGCGTTTCGCTGGAGCGAATAAATCCGAATGCGCTAACTCAAACGACAGATAACTGGCATTCTGCAGCAGAGCAGGTTGGCTTTGCTACACCGACCTATCAAAATTCTCAATTCTTATTGACAGATACCAATGTTGAAGAGTTTATTTGGCTAGAGAATCCTCGCTTATCGCCCGATGAAGATGGCTTTGAAGATTTTCTTCTCATCAACTATGCGCTACCCAGTGCAGGTTATGCGGCAAACTTAAGTTTATTCGATTCAAAAGGAAGGCTAGTACGAGATCTCTTGCAAAACTCCTTACTAGCAAGTGAAGGCACAATTAAATGGGATGGCCTTACAAACGAAGGAAGCAATGCTAGAGCTGGGATATACGTACTATCTGTCAACTTACACAAGCCAAACGGCGACACAATCGAGTTTAAAAAAGCCATAGTGCTTGCAACTCAATTAAAATAGTCAGAGTTTGCATTGCTTTAAGAGCCATAATACTAAGATATGTTGTTAAAAAGTCTCATTTTTGCTGGATAATTGTGCTTTTCAGAAGAAGTTTGCGTCTATACATTAGCAAGCTAGCAACTATGCCTGAAGTTGTACCTTAAACAAACCATATTAAAGTTTATTTTAACATATAAAACTCCTATATTAGCGGAGCATTATGGTAACAAAATTACTCAACTACCGACCTGTACGACTCGCTTTGACGACCCTCATCATTCTTGGGGCAGTAATTTGCGTATTTACTCCGAACTATTTACTTTTTAAGATTGGAGCTAGTTTCGCAAATCAGATCATGCTCGTTTACTTAGCTATGGGCTTAATATTTTTGGTTTTAAAACAACCTAAGTTGACCTTCACAAGTTTTGCTTGCTGCGGTGTACTTTGTATGTTTTTGAAATTATACTCAAACTGGGAATGGCCAACTCCTGTAAATCCCGATAAAAAAATTGAAGTTGCTATGGAAGTAGCTCATTTCAATGTTACTGCATCAAATGACGATTATCAATCTACGATAGACGCCATTTTAGCATCCAATGCAGATGTCGTTTCGCTACAAGAAGTAACTCCTGATTGGCATCCATATTTGCAAGAGTTTTTGGCAGAAGCCTATCCACATTCTACCTCAATGGTACGCTTTGACCCTTATGGCTTGGCGATTTATTCCAAATCTGAAATTCTTTCAATAGATACTTTCTTTTTTGAAAAAATTCCTAACCTTCATGTTTCTGTAGAATCACGAAAAAAGGACATGCCTGTTTCTATTGTAAGTTCATATACCAATCCTCCGCTGTCTCAGAATACGGTTATTAAGTTGCAAGAGCATATGAAAACCATTGCTGCTTATGTGCAAAAAATCAATGAACCAGTGATTACACTTGGTGAATATCATGCTCCCCCTTGGTTTGAAGAAGTGAGAATGCTGATGCAAAATGGGCAGTTACTTGATAGTCGTAGTCGAGCCAATCAAGGTTTAGATAACTTATTTCAATATCCGATCGATTATATTTTCTACTCTGAGCAATTGAAATGTTCTGACTTCCAGATTGTAGGAGGCCCTTCTACCAATCATCTTGGCATTCAGGCTGCATATGAGTTCAACTTAGACTTCAAGAATGCTCAAGCAGCGATTCAATAGTTTCAAATTTGCCTTTGCAGGTATAGCCAGTCTTTTTAAGTCGGAGCTCAACATGAAGATTCATGTAGTAATCGGCATCCTTACTATTGGAGCCGGATGGTTCTTTTCTATCACAACTACAGAATGGTGCCTTGTCACAATAAGCATTGCTTTAGTATTATCTGCAGAAGGCTTTAATACAGCAATTGAGCATCTCACAGATCTAAGCAGCCCCGATTACCACCCCTTAGCAGGAAAGACTAAAGATGTTGCTGCCGGTGCAGTTTTGCTTGCGGCAATGGGTGCAGCCATTGTTGGTCTAATTGTATTCCTTCCACATGTGATAGCATATTTGGGATAAGATCATCATTCCAATTCTAGTTTTTAAGCTTTCTTTAATTTTCCATTTCTCCAAGCAACTATGTGGCTTCTTGCTAAAGCGAGCTATTAACATAGTCTTTTATTCAAAGCGGAATAATGTTTGCTTTATATATAAGAACATACCATTGGAGAATATCTTAACCAAATCATCCTTGTCACAAATACAAGGTCCCAAACAAACAATGAAGAAGTAAACGATATAGATTAACTCTACAATGAAAGATATTAGAAAATCAATAAAGTCAGCTATAAGATCAATCGTCCTGTTCTCCGGGTTCGTGCTCTGCAATCAGTATGCAATGGCACAAGAAGAGCTTATTTTTGCAAGTGTAGAAGAAAGCTCCAAGATTGAACATACTCAGGAAACACTCCCAAAGACTTTGGAGCGAAAACTAAGAAGAGATGCCGCAAGACTGGCCCTGAGAATTGAAGCTAAAAAAGAAGAACTTCGCTATCAGAATATTTGGATTCCACGTGATAATATGGAAAGTATTTACGCTGTACTTTCAAGTATTTATCTACAAGATGAAACCGCACAATCTATTGCTAAATGCAATGTCCATACCTTTCCAAATCCATCTATTGATCACATCATTATTATTTTCGAAAGAGATATAGAATGGGCTGCGCCTCTACTTGATGGAATCAGTGAAACGGATAGCGAAGAAATTAATAACCTTTTAGAAGATTATGATCTTATTATAGAAAAACATGTTCAGTGGAATGATACTGAAGATGCAATCACTGTACGTTCTAAGGCTCCTTTGAATATGGCTGCACTGGCCAATGAGTTTTACAACGTAGAAGGCGTACAATCTGTTGATCTTGGTATTCCAAGCATAGGTGGAAACGATATCAATATTATCAGAGAAGCTGATGGCTGGGAAGTACAATACGTACTCCGTTTTGGTTCTTATATTAATGGAGAGGGTAAGGTTCACTTATGGAAATATAAGGCTTTGGATGATGGTCGCATCAAATTCGT
>CAKZUK010000238.1 GCA_937921775.1 uncultured Saprospiraceae bacterium | reverse complement strand
AAGAATTAAAGCGCGTCGTTGCCGAACTTCTGCTTCTTATACACAGCCTTAAGTACTTCAGCTCTTCTAGTTACAGATGGCTTAGTGAAGTGCTTTCTTCTACGTAATTCAGTAACTACACCTACTTTACGGTGTTTGTTCTTGTAACGTTTGAGAGCTCTGTCAATAGTTTCTTCGTCTTTTCTTTCAATAATAAGCATATAGCGAAATTTTAATATTTTTATTTCAAGCCCACAAAGAAACGACTTTTTTGGGAATAATGCTTGTTTTCCCTTTAAAAATTGACATTTTTTGCATCTGAATCTTCAATTTATCCTTGCTTCCTCCACATTTCTTCTCTATCTATCTTACTCCTAGGTAAATATGCCTAAATTTTAACACTTCTTAGCTTTCTGCTTATTTGGCGATTTGATCAGCTTGACATATATTTGCCGGCGTAAATTTATTTAGACTAAATCTTAATAGCTTTCTTTCAAACGAATCTAATGCTTACAGATAAAAAGAATTTCAATCCTGAGCTTCGTCAAATTATTCTGCCTTTTGCTTTGCCTGTTGTTCAGGGAAAGAAGTTAAAAAAGAAGTGCTGTAAGAAGTTTAAAAAGGGTAAGCGCTGTAAGCGTTGTCCTGGAAACTGCAAGAAGTAAATCATTAAGAAACAATCAACTCTTATAATTGACAGTCATAGTATAGTGTCCTTGTGTACCCTACCCTCAGCACTTTGTTCTTCTAAACTATCTGGATTTTTATTTTTTTAGTCGACTCGCGAATTATTTTACCTCTCCTCTTGTTACCATCTCGTCATTCTAATTTATTAGCCTAGTTAATTCTATAATAATCATGCAACCCGGCATCATTAAAAATCCATCTGTAGCAATCGACACTGATTTGCTCAATCAACTTCACTCGCTGACGCAAGAAGAAGGACAGGTCATTATACACTGTTGCTCAAAAGCAGAGGCCTACGCTGCTATGCGGGCAAGAGTTCAAAAAACGACATTCCTATTTGACCTGAATTCAGATCACCAAAGCGAATTGATTTATGCTAACAATATTAGCATTGCTCCAGAATGGTCAGTTATACCAAAAGGAAAGCAACGTGCTTATTCTTTAATTTTTTCTGGTTTACCAAAATCATGTTCAAGCTTTGACTTACTTGAATTAAACGAACCTTGTCGCGCCTTCTTTGCGAAGAGCATTCAGCGGAATAAGGAGGATGTTTATTTTTTGCAATTATAATTAAATAGAAGAAAGTCGGAAGACAGAAGTTGTACGCGACTATAGCGTCCGCGTTAAAATAAAATTATGTCTGTCGATCAGGCAAGGTCCATCTTCGGACTTCTACTTCTATCTTGCTAAAGATCTAGTAATAAAAAGCCTATCTTTGCCATCTAATTTTAAAAATATGGCACTTACAAAAATATGGACAGGTTCCGAACATTATCTTTGCGACGCAGAACTTGCGCAGGCTTTTCACATGGCGCGCGTGCTTGGCATGCCGCTACTTATTGAAGGTGAGCCGGGTACTGGTAAGACAGAACTTCCCATTCAATTTTCAAAAGATAATGACTTGGAGCTTTTTATTTTTCCTGTTGGATCAAAGAGTACTCTAGAACAGTTTGTTGCAAAATTTGATCACGTCAAATACTTAAGAGATTCACAGGTAGAAGTTCTGAACGCACAACGTGAAGAGAAAAGCTTAGACCCTCTAAGTACTAGCGGTAGAAGCACCGAAGTGCTCGACGATTACGTAATGATGGGGCCGGGAGCTAAAGCTTTTAGCAAACCACATTCTGTTTTATTGATTGACGAAATTGATAAGGCGCCACGAGAGTTTCCCAATGATTTACTTTTTGCGCTAAGCCATCGGAAATTTATTTTACCTGAGTCTGGAAAAGTAATTGAAGTTTCGGAGGAAGAGATGCCAGCAATTGTGATAACGAGTAATCGCGAGCAAGAATTACCAACCGCTTTTAAAGGGCGTTGCATTTATCACTACATTAGTTTTCCGAGTGCACAGATGATGCTAGAAATTATGCGCAAGCATTTTCCCGATGCTGATGAAGAAATTATTGAAAAGTGCATTGGCTTGTTTTATCAACTCCGAAACCTTGGTTTGGAAAGAGCTCCATCTACTCGTGAATTGCTGAACTGGTTTAAATATCTACGAACATTTTCAAAGTCTGAAGCTTTGGATAAAATCAGTACCAGAGATGGCATGGGGATTCTAGTGAAAACGGAAAATGATTTAAAACGGGTAAAATAGACGCTTCTTCTGAAAAGGTTAAATAGACGAAAAAACGCAGGTTTAGCACAATTTAAAAGCGTCGTGTACTAACGTAATATATCTAAAGCTTGTACAAAAAATATAGTGGCATACAGCATAAAAAACCGAATTTGCAAACATGCAAATTCGTTTTTTTTTATAACCTTGTTAAACTCAGAGTCCTGTAATTATACATATTCTGCAAGCTGCTTTTCAGTTTGCCTCTCAGTATCAGATTTCTTAGACGCTTCATGAGGAAAAGACATAAAGAATTTGGTACCACCTGTCAATACTGGTTCAAACCAAATTTTTCCGTTGTATTTCGAAACAATGTTTTTACAAATCGTCAAACCAATTCCGTTTCCTTCAAAATTCTTATCATTTTTATGAAGTCGTTGAAATAAATTAAATACTTTATTTTCGTATTCTTTTTCCATACCGATTCCATTGTCTTCAACTGTTATCAAAATTTCTTCATTATTTTTTCGAACATCTACGATAATTCTCGGGTCTGTTTTACAAAACTTCAATGCATTACCAATAAGATTTTGCATAAGCTGTTGTAAATGAAATTTATTAATAATTAGATCAGGTGTTTTTTCAGGAAAAACAAGGTTCGCATTTTTATTTGCGATGCTTGCGCTAAAATCTAACACTACATTTTCAATTACATCTCTAATATTGATTTTCTCATCACCTTTCTTTTGGGAGCTCACCGTTGAATATTCCAGCAAATCTTTCAATAGATTATTCATTCGCTTGGCCCCTTCTTTGACAAAAGTCATATACTCATTCGCTTCCTCATTAAAGTCTTTTCCATATCTACGTTGGAGTAGGTTTATAAAGTTCCCAATATTCCTAAGCGGTTCTTTTAAATCGTGTGCAGCTACATAAGCGTACTGACTCAAGACTTCGTTGGATTCAATGAGTTGAATGTTTTGATTTTGTATCTCAGCATTCTTTTTCACCAATTTCAGATTAGATTTTGCTTTTACTCTTATGTTGTACATCAGTGCTCCAAAGAGAAGCGCCACCAACAACATAGCTCCTCCAAAAATAGTTTTATTCTGTCGGAGTTTTAAAGTTTGAATTTCTTTTTCATTCTTTTCAGAATCATATTTAAACTGTAGCTCTGCAATATTTCTATTTTTATTTTCTCCGAGCAGTGCATCTTTAATCGCCATCGATTCTTCCAGATAAGCTAATGCCGATCGGTAGCTCCCTTCTGCAGTATACAATTGATACAACTTGTAATTATTTTTTTCAGACAAGATTCGATATTTATACTTTTTGGCAATATCTAAACTTCTTAAATAGGCCTCTTTTGCTTTAGCAGGTTGATTGAGTTCCTGGTAGAGGTCGCCTGCCCTTTGCTCCAGTTGTGCAATATCCTGGTTGGCCATACTTTCTTCAAGTTTACGACCTTTGTCTAAATATTGTTGAGCAATATTAAAAGAACCTTGTTTTAAGTAAACATCAATGATATGAATAATGGCCTGTCCCATTTCTGGTTTACGTTGAAGTGATTCATATTCAATATAAGCCGCTTGTAATTTTTCAAGTGCTTGATTATATTGACCGGCATTATTTAAGATTGCACCATAATCAACGAGCACATTTGCCAAGCGTGACGAATCTCTTAACTCTAAGGTCATTCGATATGCTCTATCAATGTTTGCCAACGAATTTTCAGAATCTCCAGTTTTCAGATAGGTATTGGAAATATTTTGAAGTGAAATGATAACGTCTCCTTTGGTACCATGTTCTTCAGCAATCGCCAAAGATTTAAAATAGAAAACAACCGCTTGTTCAAAATCTCCAATCGTTTCATACAAATAACCAAGTCCGTGATAGCTGTATTCTATCATTGTTAAGTTATTCGTTTGTTTAGCTAAATCCAAACATTTATTATGATAGATTCTAGTTTGTTGATACCGAGCAGCTTTTCGATTTGCGATAGCTAAATCATTATATAAATTTAATTGGTACGTACTATTATTCTTGCCCTCTGCTATGTCTAGCCCAGTAGTATATTGCTCAATTGCAAGATCTAATTTATTATTCTGTTCATAAATATATCCTTGCTCTCTGTAGATAAAACAAATTGCTTCCCCATCTCCATAATCTTTAATCAGCGCTTTTGCTTCATCACAATAGGCTATAGATTTTTCTAAATCTTTATTCGCCCAATTACTCGCCTTTGCCATAAGCTCTTTATAGGCAAAAGGCTTGTCAATATTATCAGATGAATCAGGTGTAGCCAATCCATTATTCGACATAAGACCTACCATCAAAACGATAAGGCTTATTGATAAAAATTTTGAGCTAATTAAGTTAGTTTTCAAAGTATTCTATTTTTAGTAAATGGGGATAATAAAAAATGGATTGACCCTGTTTGAGCTCAATCCATTTTCATCTTATACTTTCATTGCATCAACTACCCGTGCCTACTCCAGGCCGTTTGTCATGGTCGCTTCCATTCGCAGATCCATTTATCGATCCATTTGCACCTCCCTTTATCTTCGAGATATGCTTAGAAGAAAGCTTTGCTGAATTTGGCAACATGTTCGCCAATCTTTTTAGTCTTTTCATGGTAAAATTTTAGTTGTTAATTAATTTCTTATATAGGTCAAATATTACTTGCTAATCGTGATAATACGAAGACAATACTTTTCAGTATTTCTTAATGTGTATATTATAGTTGGGAGGAAAAGGGGGAAATGCTAACAATTACAAATGAGCAAATAACATGCCGTGGATTCCTGATATATTTTAGAAAAACACCATATTGCAGTATTTATAATCACTTTTTTTGTATTTTTTATTTTACTGCAAATTAGCTCATACAAAAAACTCGAAAAAACGACTATGTTTGAGAGTCTTCCACAACATTTTAGGGATTTCGGACTCAAGGCCGATATTCGTACTATTATGCTTTTACGCAAAAGTATTGCCAAAGGTCTGGCCAATACCCTAGGAGATCTTTATCTAGTTCTTAAGGGATTAGTGACACGGTCCCCAAAAGATTATGGCCCTTTCACCACTGCCTTCTATAAATACTTCCTCGATATAGATATAAAACATGGTGAAAATCTTGATCAGGCAATCCTCCGATCGGAAGCTTTCAATAAGTGGCGACAAAAATTCCCAGGGCAGGAAGATGAATTGGATAAACCTGATATGGACAAACTCATCGACCAATTCTTAAACGAAGTTCATCTCAGTAGCTATGACATTCAGGAACTGGTTTCAGGAAAGGATATCCTCAACAACGATGATCCATCCATGGCCGACAGTGATTCTGATTCTCCTGATGCCTTACAAAATTTACTTCAAAAGGCAGCTGATTATAATGGTATATCGCTAGAAGAGCTCATGCGAAGAATGGAGGAAGTAGCGAAAAACCAGGAACGACGTCACTCTGGTGGACAACATTGGATCGGGCAAGGGGGGATTTCTCCTTATGGAAATGGTGGGGCTGCCCCCGGCGGTATTCGTGTAGGTGGTGTAGGTGGTGGTAAAATGGCGCGTATGGTCATCGGCAACGCCAACTATTATCCGGTTGACACAAAAGTTACACTACAAGACAACAACATCGATGTAGCACTTGCTTTCTTAAAAGGAATTCAAGATGAGAGCTCTGAAATTTTACTGGACATTCCTGCGACTATAAAAGAAGGTGTAAAAGAAGGTGGCTTGTTTCTTCCCATTCAAAAAGAAAAGTTGACGCAAAAAGTGCAGGTCATTTTGTTGATTGATAATGGCGGCTGGTCTATGACTCCATTTATCAAAAACGTAACGCGCTTGTTCTCAAAAATGAAACGTCGATTTGCGCATGACCTTAAAACCTATTACTATCACAACACTATCTATGGTGGAGCTTATAGTGATTTGAAGCGCAGTAAATTTGAAAACATTGATAAAATCCTGAAGCACCACAAAAACTATAGCCTTTTCATTATTGGTGATGCAGATATGGCTCCTTATGAATTGAGTCAAGAAAGTGTGCGTAGCTGGAAAAAATTAGAGGAACGATTCCCAAGAGCAGTTTGGCTCAATCCATTAGACGAACGTTTTTGGACAGGATCTTATACCATCAATACTTTACGCGAAGTAATCCCCATGTTCCCACTGTCACCGCACGGTATTGAGAAGGCAGTAGAGCTGATGAATAAAAAGCGTGGATTTGGGAAAGGGTAATTTTCCTATTTCTACTGCAATACAATCCGCTTTAATTGTCGTTCTTCATCTGCTGAAACTTCAACGATATAAACACCTTTCGTCAACTTTGTCAAATCCAAATAAACAGAGTTAGACTCAAAAGTTTCGCGATACACAATTTTTCCAGACATGGAAATGATCTTTATATGAAATGGGCCTTCCCAATCATCATTCATTCTCATGCTAAGCCAACCTATGCTTGGATTAGGGTAAACCAAAAATTCCGAAATAGAACCTGCATCTTCAGGAAGCTTGTCAATCCACTCAGCTAAAGCATCAATATAATATTCGTCTACTATATTTCTACTAAGTGGTGGCATTCGACCATCATCCATACTTGCATCACGAACCCACAATTCTGAGGAAGCGTGATATCCTGGTTCAACAATCATTTGATTTGGATTAGAAGCTTGGCTTTTTGTAGGTAGATTAACTAAATTTTGTAATTCTAGTGGCATCACAAAACGCAAATCCATACTCGTAGTTGGAACACCTCCAAGACGATGACAAGAGGAACAATTAGAATCTAAATAAGATCGAATACGAACACCTAAATCAACCGACTCATCTTTTATATAGTAAGACTTGTTGTAGTTTGTGGCTTCACCAATGTTTTCATCAAAGGCATTGATTTCATTAAAATATTCGAGCTGGTTCATACTAGTACCTAGATGTGGATAATAAAGTTCCCCATTTAGTTGATGTGTGTTGACACCTAATGCATACTTTGCATTATCAGTGTGACAACTTAAGCACTGATCACGGCTCGGATAATCCCAGGTTTGTGTAAAAGCAAAAGTGCCCCCTTCATAAATGTCAAAATCTCTAGAGGTACCACCTCCCATTAATTCGGCATCCGTTCCTTCATCATTCCATCTATAGGTCAAACCATATCCGATGCCTCCTTTACCAATAATAAAAAAGCGGGTTTCAAGGCGCGCTGTTTCACCTGCTGGATTTTCCGTAAGGGGCAATTCAAAATGCTTAATGAACACCGTTCCTTCTGGAAAAGTCCATTCACTTTTCCCTTTGAATTTAATACGTTCTTCAGGTGAATCAAAAGTTCCATCATTTGGAATTGCAATCCATCGCTGCTTCACTGCACGGTCTGACCAAAGTGGTGCATTGACAGTATAAGGTACAATCCCTGTAGCGATTTCAAGATTTTCCATGTCTGCAAATACGGCCAGTTCTGACAAAAGAGCAGGTGGATCAGGTACATAGGTTTTTGCTTTTAAGCGATATATCTTTCCCAATACCCCTGTTTCTTCAGCCATCACGGTGATTAAAATCTCACCATTTTCGAGGGCAAATATTCCAGTGATTCCCGGATCAACCGGTAGGTCTACTGGCTGGCCGCCAAGGCTACTTAATAAGGTTTCAAATTCTGGTTCAGAGTTAGTACCTGTATTTGTCAGTGCCATTAACTTATCAGCAGTATAATCTGCAAATAGATATTTTCCGTTTAATTCAGGAAAAAGCTCACCCCGATAAACATTACCGCCAATAATGCAAGTCCCCTGTTCGCGCTCATATTCAAAGTAATATGGTTTTTCGTTACCAATAACAAACTCTGGTTTATCATGTACCTCAGATACAGTACTACCTTCCATAAATGGCCATTGAAGATTGTCTCCTTTTTCTATATGTGAAATTTCTTCTCGCTTATCAGAACCTACATCCGACACCCATATTTTATCTTCCAGAGCATCATAGTAAGTAGAAAAAGGGCTTCTGACTCCAATCGCAAAAAACTCTTCTAGGATACTCCCATCAGAGCTAAGCCATGGGTTATCGTTGGGAATGGAATAACCTTGTGAATAGCTATTCCCCCATCCTGCAGGTGGGTTTGCATTGGCTTGTGGCTGTCGTAAAATGGGATGACTAAGCGTGGGATCATTGTCTATATCAATTCGAAGAAGTCCACTAAAAAAGCCACCCGTTAGTTTTTGAGTTGATGCTGCTTGATATTCGTCATTTCCTTCATCACCCAATGCAAGATAAAGCATCCCATCTGGCCCAAAGAACATTCCACCACCGTTGTGCCAAGTACTGCGATCATATTGTTGGATTAAAATCTCTTCACTGTCGGGGTCGAAACTATTTGTTGTAGAATCCCATTTAAATTTAGCTAAACGGTTGAAACCAATTTCATCCCACTCATCAGGATTTGGTTTATATCGATAAAATACAAATGCCCATTGTTTGTCCGGTGCTGTTGGATCGCCGAATCGAGGATGTAGCACTAGTCCAGTCGTACCTGCTTCTCCTCTTTTAAATGCTCGATCTTTTATATCCAAAACCAAGTCTTGCGTTTGCCCCTCTAATGAAAGTCTCCAAATCTCCCCAGCTTTACTAAGCACTAAAAGGTCTGAACTCCCTGGAAATGGAATAATCCGCAAGGGGGCAACAATGCTCAAGTTTGGCATTGGATCTTCCAATTCCCAAGCACCTCCTGCTCCAGGAGTTGTTTCCGAAAAGATTCCATTAAGGTAAGGACCAATCGCCCCAGGCGGTGGCGGTGGAGGCGCATCAAAAGAAGCAGAAGTTACTATAACTAATAAAAGAATAAAGAATATTCGTATTGATTTCAGCATTAACTGGAATAATTTTCTGAATGAAAAAAGGCTTGGTTATTTTAGCTAATGAAGTTGTTCAAGTTATTTCCTATGACTCCACATAAGTCATTGCCCACAATATCAAGGTCCGGCTGGCCAGGCACTTATTATTCGCCTTCAGAAGCTAATTTTAAACAAATTCAATACAAATATCTTAAATAAACGGGGTACATCCAAGCCTCATTATTTTCTATTGGAAGGAATAGCGTATTAAACTTAAATTATTGAGATATTAGGCGTTTATCTGACAGAATAAGACAAGGAGTTCAAATCAAAATACTTTCCATTGAGACATTTTACACCAGATGAATAATTTTGATTTTAGCTTTAACTAATGATAAACTTGACTAACTACTTACTTCACCATCACCTTCTTCACCACATCACCCAAATGCAAGAAATAAATACCCGCTCCCAATTCATCCAACTTCAGCCTAGTTATCTTTTGTGCTAGGTTAAATGTACGAATAGACCTACCATTCACATCAGTCAGTTTAGCAATAAGTGGAAAAATCTCGGTGGTATTTGAGTCATATTTAATAGTCATCACATCACCAATAGGATTGGGAAAAACCCTTATTTTATCCTTGGCAATAACTTCAGAGGTAGCAGTTGTTGGAACATAATTTTCGCAAGCATCCAACAACACTAAAAAAACATCAAAGAAGTCAATTACAGTTGGCTGACCTACAGCGTTAATCCGGTTGTCATTTTGCTGAACGGCAAGAGAGGTATTTTTTTCCGGTAAATGCAAAGCAATAGATTTATAAATAAGACTACCGGTGTGCCCCCAATTTGCTATATTACCTGGAAGGTTGGTGTACGAAAGTGTTCCCAATCCGTATTCCACTCCAGCTAATGGATTTTGTATATAGTCGGTTTGCATTTCTACCAAAGAAGCGGGCTGTAATAGATCACCTCCGTATAGTGCATTACTAAAAAGAACTAGGTCTTCTGGAGTACTAATCAAACAACCAGCACTGCTTGCCATACTAAAGAATCCATCCATTGACACTCCCGAACCTTGTAAGTCATCTACTCCCAAAAGTGCGTCCCACTCCAACCAAGCATGCGAGAAGGGTTGTACTCCTGGAGACTCCCAAGGATATGTAAAAGTAGAGCTCAGATTTAGTGGATTGATTATTCGATCTCGAACTACATTATACCAAAGTTGTCCGGTAATATTTTCAATAATTCGACCAGCTAAGAGATAGTTGGTATTGGAATATGACCAAGCCTCCCCTGGTAGAAAATTTGTTTCCAAAACATAATTATTAAGCAGTGTATCTTCTACCCAAATACTATCTGGGTTATTGACCCATTCAAGAACTGTTGCAGGGTTTTCATTGAGGTAGTCATTGATGCCACTTCGATGGCTAAGTAGTTGTCGTATAGTCACATCTCCGGGAACATTTTCATAAGCTGTGATATATTGACCTATGGTATCATCTAATGCCAGCAAACCATCTTCCATCAATAACAGCATGGTAGCAGAGACAAACGTCTTACTTATACTTCCCATCCCCATGAGATGATCTGTGGTAAGTGGCACAACTTCCGGCTCTTCTTCTCCCATTCCAACAGCGCGTTTCCAGACAGAACCATCATCAAGAATCATTGCAGCATTAAATCCTGTTAGTGTTGACATATTGGTGATGCTATCAAATGCGGCATCGAGTACTTCGCTAAGAGAACCTGTATATTCCGCAGCAGTTGGATTCACCCAATTGGTTGAAATTCGGTCGCTTAATCCTTCAGGAGAGTCGTTTAAAATTATGGATTGTGTAAAACCAGAATTGAAGTTAAGGACAAAAGCAAAGATGAGGAGTAGTATTTTTTTCATAACTCTAAATCTATCATTTTAGTTTTTTAATGTGGAGTCTTTTTAAACTGATTTTTTTAATTCCATAAGAGTCAGATGTGTGGAATTGGAATTAGAATGGCCATCTAACGTAGGCTCCGCGAAAGTGGAAAATTCCAATTTCGATTCACATTCACATTCTTCTCTCTACATCGTATAGTTATCCTCGCCTCCAACCACAATTTTACCTTCCTGTTGCATTTTATCAAGCTCCGGATCGCTTGGAGGAGCCGAATGATAACCCGATGAATCATAATCTTCTAAAAGACCTTCATCCATTCCAACATCAGCCATTGGTGGAGCCATTCTAATAGGTTCAGTAGCTTCAGTCCCTAATTCAACATCGGACATGACTGGTATCAAATCAAACAGATCAATGCCTTCGTCAAAGTGCATCAATAGTTCTTCTAAACGAAAATCTGGCGCTTGCTTTTTGTCTTTAAAGTAGTCCATCAACTCATCCGTACCAAGAACATCCGCTCCAATAAATTGGCCTAGTCTGTAATAAGATTCCCACTGTACATCGTCAAAAAATTGATCAGAAGTAGGTTCATGCGGAAAAGCAGGATGATATACTTTGTATTTGTAGGTTTGATAATCTAGGCTATCTCTGTCTCTCAATTCTAGTTTTCGCTCGGGAGCGAGTACGGAAGATTTGACATAAACAAAAGTGCTGACTTTTAAGAAATTCTTGGCTTTCTCATCAATGACTTCAATTACCTTTCGCAGTACTCGTTGTTCCTCTTTTCGATCGTCGAGTTTGTGTTCCAATTTAGATTCCAGACTTGACCTTATTTGGTTGAACACACGAATCAATTCTTGAAAAACATTTTGCAAATTTTGATTTAGTTCAAACTGATCATAAATCGCTTCAAGCGCTTTTGGATCTTTAATCTGATCCAAAACATTATCAATATAGTTCGACAAATCAAGTGTGTCTAATGCATATCGAAATTGCAATCGTTCTTCTTTATTGAGAATTACGAGTACATCTTTTATGCTTTTGTAATTCACCAAAACTTCAAGTGGCCTACCATCATTTCCTAGAATTGGTTTGCCATCTTCATCTTCAGGAACTACCTCTTCCCACAGTTGATATACCCCTCCGATCGCGAAACGTTCTTCAGAATAACCGTGCGATGGTTGAGGTCGAATAATATCTTCTGGGCGTGATCCTTTCGGAAAACTAATTTCTAAGCCCAACTCATTACGAGCACGAATGGCCAGGTTTTCTAAATCTTCAAAAGTATAATTAGGATCAGCTCCGGCATCCACTGAAATAATGAGTCGGCACTTGCGTCGCAATAATTCATACACACCTAAATTTTCAATGTGTCCACCATCTGAAATATTCAACATTCGATTGTTGGTTCCAATTTTGGAAAACAACTCATAAAAGAAATAAGTAGGCCACCAGACTACATTTGATTTATTGATCTTAGTAGGGTTAAATATCCAAAAACCAAGTCGTGCGTTAAACAAGGTCATGAATACACTCAACAACTTATTGGAATAATTCCCCATTCCCGGGTTTACTGCAGCGGCAGAAATAGTAGTAGAAGCAGGTAGCGTCAAGTCGCGGTAATCAGGTGCATTCTCTGTAGAGACATAACCTGTCAATTTTGCACCACAGTACAATGGAGAAAGCAAATAATAATCCGATGCCTTTGCTCCTTTAAATTTTGGATCTGAAGTAGATTGAAGATTCAGACAAGTGTTGATCAAAGGATAAGGAGCCAGATAATCTCCGGGATCACTACTCTCTGTTCGAAATAGGTTTTTGATTTTGACATTTTTGAATTTTCCTGCTAAATTAAGAAAAGCATCCGCCAACTGATTCCTATAAAATCGGTGAAAACTAAGCGAATTAGGATTAGCATAGAATCCAATAAAAATGATCAAACCTATAAAAATAAAATAGTAGGAAATATTACTGTAGTTGTGTTTACTAACCGATCTCAAACTTGTCACTATATACACCATTAACCAGAGCAATCCAAAGCCTGCCAGTATCGCTTCTATGTTGTTAAACTTTCTGGATACACCAACATTGTATCGTAAAATCAAATTAGAAATTAAGTGTAAAACGAAGACGGCTCCAAAAATATACAAACCATATTCCAACAGGCCCAGTGCATCCAAAGAAGTCTGAACGCTCCCCAACCTATTGAGATTAATCAACTTTCCAATCGCCACATAAAGTGTATACACCATTAAAAAAACGATCACAGGACCCATCCAACTCATGACCAAACTCACCAAAAAACCAATCGTCAAAACGAGCGTACTCCAACTCTTCCACCATCCTTGCCCCGGAATCATATAAGCACCTCTTGATCGCATATATTCGATATGCTTTTTAGCAAACAAAGCACTATAACTCTTTTCGTTTTTCAGCGTTGCTTGAATATAAGCACCAGTATATCCACCACCAGAAACGGTCGACAAATAATCGGCCTTTTCCAGGATACCAAACTTGTTGAGTGTTTTGAGGAAACCAAGGTTTATGGTCGCCGAACGAATTCCACCGCCGGAAAGAGCTATTCCAAATTTTGTTTTTCGTAATTCTTCTAGATCAGATTTTTTGCCAGTCATTTTTTCTCGACGCTCTAGCAACTTCTCATCTTCCCTACGAATGACTTCATC
>CAKZUK010000237.1 GCA_937921775.1 uncultured Saprospiraceae bacterium | reverse complement strand
ACAAAAATACAAACCATTACTTAGGTGCGAAATATCTATTGAATTCTCATTCGTATTAATCGCCAGCAGTTGGCCCATTTGATTGTAAATCATTATCTCGTCAATCTTGAATTTAGATGATACAAACAAATGACCGGTAGTCGGAATAGGGTAGATGGACCAAGGCTGCAAGCTATTTTCCTCAACAGAAATAATCGCTACAATTGTAGTCATAGCTGTATTTGTTTGAATCGCTTCATTAAAGTCAAAGAAAATATCTGCTTGGTTTGGTATAACACTTCCCAAAGACAAACTAGCATTAGGTTTGATTTTATAAGCTATAAATCCATGAGACAGCGGTTCGTTGGTACTACTGTCTGGTAAATGAATATTGTCAAAAATAAAATTGACCTCATTCCCATTTTGTATCTCAATACGATGATCATGACTAGCGCTTTCAAAACTAAAAGTAGTCCAATCCAAGTTAGCATTCAACATGTTATTGACGCTAACATTAATAGCATCAGCAGTTCCTGTATTTTGGAATCGAATGATATAGTGCAAGTAATTATCAATATCTTCTAATAATATCTCATCACCTTCCAATACACGAATATCATTAGGATCAAATGAGCCAATAAGGCTTTGATTCAATTCAAAGATATTGTCGTTTTCGGTATTGTCACCAACTACAGGATAAACGAACGCATTGAATGCTAGAACATCATCAATATTAGCTTCTGGAGGTAACTGGACAGTAAACAAGACATTTATAACTCTAGTCTCAAAGGGATTTAAATCAATGTATTCAAATGAAAGTATGTTGTTGGATGGTGTCGTCTCAGGTTCACTAGCCTCAATAAAATTCAACTTTGAATCGTTAAATTCCAAATCAATACTTCCACTTAAGACCGTTGTCCCTTTGTTGTGATAAACGATCTGATACATTGCATCAAAACCTGGTCTTGCTTCGCTGGTTGGCAATAAAACGATGCTTAGGTCATTTGCTATTTGATCTGGCTCAAGGCAAAAATTAAAATCGTCCACATTCCCAATACCGGTAAAACTAGAGCTAAAGGATGCTGGTGTAGCGGAATAATAGTCTGGAACCGAAATAGTCGTGGTAAAGTCACCTTCATTCGGAAACAATTGATAAAGACCGTTTGGCAAAGAAAGCATAGAAAAACTTTCCGACCCATCAGTCGTTGTAATCATAACATTTGGAACGGTCGGATCTAAAATACTACAATCATTATTGTCAATATCATGCAAAACGAGACCATTTATTTCATTTGAATTAATTCCAATATTTTCATACCAAGCAATTTTGTCATCATACCTTGAGGAAGAAACAACATCGGTATTTCCATCGCCATTTATGTCAATCGCAAAAACGGAGTATGCTCCATCTGCGTTTGTACTGATGAGTTGCTGTGCTCCAAATGTTCCTGCACCATCAATATTTCTATACCAAGCAATCTTATCATCTTCAATGGAGGCAGAGAGGATGTCTAGATCACCATCTTGGTCTAAGTCGGCAGTAATAATAGCATTCGCCAATTCAGTATTTAATGACACAACTTGTTGAGCACCAAAAGTACCAAAGCCATCTAGGTTTTGATACCAAGAGATTTTATTAGCTAACCTTGAAGCAGATAGTACGTCCATATCTCCATCACCATCTATATCATCTGCATAAACAAAAGAAGGGCTGTCTACCTCGGTGCTAATTACTTGCATGGAACCGAAACCTCCTTGTCCATCATTTAGATGCCAAGCAACTTTATCATCATCTCCCGAAACAGTGTAAAGCACATCTTGATAGCCATCTCCATTTATATCTGAGCTATAGACTGAAACGCAATTTACCGCCTCATTAGAAATGATTTGTTGCGCACTAAAACTTCCTTGGCCATCCAAATTCTCAAACCAAGCGACAATGTCATTTTCATAAGATGCCGATAGAATATCGATATCTCCATCTGAGTCTAAGTCAGCAGAAAACAATGACCAAGGATCCTCAAGGCTCGTACTTATTACTTGCTGAGCACCAAAGCCTCCTTGTCCGTCGTTTGGATACCAAGCCAATTTACTGTCTGCCTCTGAAGCAGAAAGTACGTCAATATCTCCGTCTCCATCTATATCATTGGCATGAACATATCTTGCAGCATCAGCAATAGTTGATATTATTTTAATAGCACTGAAATTTCCAAGTCCATCGAAATTTTCGTACCAAACGACCTTATCATCCCAGGACGCAGCTAGAATATCAGCATCCCCATCCTGATCAATATCGACTGAATAACTGAATCTTAAAAACCTAGAATGTATCAATGAGATAGTATTTGCTTCACTAAATTCACCATTCCCAGTTGTGTTTTCATGCCAAGTCAATAGCGTTCCTTTTTCATATAAAATATCGAAGTCGCTATCTCCATCTATATCACCCGTAAAAAAGTCAATGCCTCCATTTGAGTAAATAATTTGTTGAGGACCGAAATCACCAAGACCATTGATGTTCTCTTGCCAAGCTAAGGCATAAGTTGTTGTATAAACAACATCCAAATCCCCATCATTATCTACATCTTCAGTAATAAGTCCTTCTGCATTTTCGACTAAGTCAATTGTTGTCACAATAATTTGTGCAGCAGCAAAACTGCCCGACCCATCTATATTTTCATACCAAGCAATTACATCTCTGTCGGTGGTAAAAACATCCTCGTCTCCATCTCCATCAATATCAGAAGTGTAGATGGAATTAAGGCCAATCGAACTTGTATTAATATTTTGTTGGCTGCTAAAAGTTCCTAGTCCATCCAAGTTTTCATACCAAGCGGTTGTATTATCAGCAGTAGAAATAGAGAGAACATCTGCATCCCCATCTCCATCGAGGTCTGATGCAAAAACTGATTGTGCGCTCATTGCATTTGCACTAATGATTTGTTCTTCTCCAAAATTTCCGTTTCCATCTAGGTTTTGGTACCAAGCGATTTTGTCATCATTACTAGAGGCAGAAAGTACATCTAGATCCCCATCCCCGTCAATATCCGTGGTGAATACCGATCGGGCACCGTCGGCATTTGTCGTGATTATTTGTTCGCCTCCAAAATCACCAAGTCCATCCAAGTTTTCATGCCAAGCAATTTTATCGTCATCACTAGAAGCTGATAGTACATCCAGATCACCATCCCCGTCAAGGTCTGCAGTGTATACAGAACTTGCAATATTGGCATTCGTAGATATTATTTGCTGAGGACCAAAATTTCCTAGGCCATCAACATTTTCGTACCAAGCAATCTTATCATCAGACCGAGATGCGACTAAAGCATCATTATCTCCATCTCCATCAAGGTCTGCTAGATGGTTAGAGCTGATGTCGAGTGTAGCATAAGTCTCGTCAATAACGATGTGCTCTTCGAAGCCGATTTGAGCGAAGGAAAGCGTGAAGGAGAAAGTAATTAGAGAGAGTAGGAGGGACTGTTTTATTTTCATGATGCTCTAAAATAGTTTACGATTATTTATGCTGGTCAACTACAGCCTCCAAATATAGCAAAACCTCTTTAATTCCAATTGACATAAGAATCAATTGCCCCAATGCACTCAAAACATAATCGACAATATCAATAATCCCATAGAAACAATCAATAATGTAAATACAAAAACACTCATCAATTCACACATTTTCAAGCTATATTGCAGCCAATTAAGAAATTAAACACATTATCGATAAAACCTTAATATTATGGATACTAAAAATGATGGTACTTACAATACCAATAGTGGCAACGGGGAAGCCAAATGCCCATTCATGGGTGGCCAACTTAAGAAAAGCGCTGGAGGAGGGACTTCCAACCGCGACTGGTGGCCAAACCAGTTGAAACTCAACATACTAAGACAACATTCATCACTTTCCAACCCGATGGATCCTGATTTCAACTATGCTGAGGAATTCAAATCACTTGACCTTGAGGCAGTGAAACAAGATCTTCGCGAACTAATGACGGACTCACAAGATTGGTGGCCAGCGGATTACGGACACTACGGACCGTTTTTTATTCGTATGACTTGGCACGCTGCTGGTACTTACCGTATCGCTGATGGTCGTGGAGGAGGAAGTACAGGTTCACAGCGTTTTGCGCCGCTTAATAGCTGGCCTGACAACGTAAACCTAGATAAGGCACGACTACTAATCTGGCCAATCAAACAAAAATATGGAAAGAAAATTTCTTGGGCTGACCTTTTAATCCTTACGGGTAACGTAGCATTGGAAACAATGGGCTTCAAAACCTTCGGTTTTGGTGGCGGACGTGAAGATATCTGGGAACCTGAAGAAGATGTGTATTGGGGAGCAGAATCTGAATGGTTGGGCGACAAGCGTTACTCAGGCGATCGTGACTTAGAGAATCCACTAGGAGCGGTACAAATGGGATTGATTTATGTAAATCCAGAAGGACCTAACGGAAATCCTGACCCGCTAGCATCAGCTAGAGATATTCGTGAGACCTTCGGCCGTATGGCGATGAACGATTATGAAACAGTAGCACTTATCGCAGGTGGTCACACTTTTGGTAAGACACATGGTGCGGCTGATCCTGACAAATATGTTTCTCCAGAACCTGCCGCTGCTTCAATTGAAGAACAAAGCGCTGGTTGGAAAAACTCTTTTGGTACGGGTAATGCTGGTGACACGATTTCTAGTGGACTAGAAGGTGCTTGGACTACGAAACCAGCACAGTGGACAAATGACTACTTCAACCACTTATTTGGTTACGAATGGGAATTGACGAAAAGCCCAGCAGGTGCACAACAATGGACGCCAAAGGGTGGAGCCGGAGCTGGTACAGTACCTGATGCACACGACCCTAACAAGAGTCATGCACCAATGATGTTGACTAGTGACCTTGCCTTACGCATGGATCCAATTTATGCACCGATCTCTAAGCATTTTCATGAAAACCCAGAAGAGTTTGCAGATGCTTTCGCAAAAGCTTGGTTTAAATTGACACACCGTGACATGGGGCCTCGTAGCTGCTACCTAGGACCTGAAGTTCCTGCTGAAGATTTAATCTGGCAAGATCCAGTTCCAGCTGTAAACCATGAAGTGATTGACGGCATTGACATCACAGCACTAAAAACTAAAATTGCTGATTCTGACTTAACGGTTTCTCAATTAGTTTCTACAGCATGGGCTTCTGCTTCTACGTTCCGTGGATCTGACAAACGTGGTGGTGCCAATGGTGCACGTATCCGTTTGGCTCCACAGAAAAACTGGGAGGTGAATCATCCTGGCCAACTGGCTACTGTATTGAATACACTAGAAGGAATCCAAAAGGAATTCAACGACAGTAAGACAACGGCTATGGTTTCTATGGCTGACCTAATTGTTCTAGGTGGTTGTGTGGGTATCGAAAATGCTGCTAAAAAAGCAGGTCATGACATAACTGTTCCTTTTACTGCTGGTCGTACGGATGCTTCTCAGGAGCAAACAGATATTGAATCTTTTGCAGTACTTGAGCCGGGGGCGGATGGTTTTAGAAACTATTCAAAAACTGCTTTTGCATTATCTGCAGAAGAAATGTTAGTAGACAAAGCACAGCTCATGTCTTTGACTTCGCCTGAAATGACAGCATTGGTTGGTGGTATGCGTGTGATGAATACCAACTATGGTCATTCTCTAAAAGGTGTTTTCACAAAACGTCCTGGCGCTTTGACAAATGACTTCTTCGTCAACCTACTTGACATGGCTACGACTTGGAAAGCTACTTCTGATCATCAAGATGAGTTTGAAGGATCTGACCGTAAGTCTGGCGAGGTAAAATGGACTGGTTCTAGAGTTGATTTGATTTTTGGATCTAACTCTGAGCTTCGAGCAATTGCTGAAGTTTACGCTTGTGCTGACGGTGAGGAGCGATTTGTTCGCGACTTTGTTGCTGCTTGGAACAAGGTGATGAATCTAGATCGTTTTGACTTGAAGGCTGGGGCAGTAGCTTAGTTCTTCTTTAGGATAAATTAATTAAAAAACCGAGCTTGCTTTTTGCAAGTTCGGTTTTTTGTATTTTAAACAACTTCAGTTAATACTTTGGTAAGTTTGCATGCAAATCCTGAAAGATGCCTATTGTCATTGCTATTTATTTTAGACAAAAAAATAAAATAATTTAATCCTGGAAGCATTCAAAAACGCTAAGCTCAGTCAAATTAATTAAAGCATTCAAACCAGTAGTCGGATCAAATCGACAAGCACCACGTTCATTTCCAAACCAGATATTTCCTTTTGAGTCTTCCAAGATACCAAATATTTGTCCTTTCTGTTTATGAATTCTTGTGCCATCTGTGCTTCCATTGGCAAGCGTTTTTTGGTCATAACGAGTAAGCACCCAATCCCTTTCTCCTGGTTCATTTGTTCCAGCCCAGATATTGCCTTTACTGTCTTCATAAATATACCCCGCAAAATCTCTTGTATAAAGGGTGAAGGATGTGACACCTATAGCAGGATCATATGACCAAAGTCCTTCATTGCCACCTAGCCATATTTTACCCTCTTTATCTTCAATGATAGAACGTACATTTCTGAGTGGCAATCCATTTCTATCTTTAAAAGCTGTAAACGATTTGCCATCATAACAAAATACTTCACCTCTAGTACCAAACCAAAAAGTACCATTTCTATCTTCTACAATTGAGTTGATATCGCTATTGTCCTTTTCACCTTCCATGATGTAATTTTGAAAAATATTCCCCTCTGCATCTGGCGAAATTTTAGGATCATAAAAACTAAGTCCATTAAAAGTACCAATCCAAATATTACCCGCTCTATCTTCCAACATACAACCAATCGCATCATCAGCAAGCCCTTGCTTTGTTGTGAGATTAATAAAAGCAGTTGCAGAAGTTTTTAGATAAACGCTTGGATCGTAGCGATAAATTCCGCCACGTATTGTGCCAAACCAAAGATTTTCCCTACGGTCTCTTAGCACAGAGAAAACATGATATCTTCTTAAACCTTCTTTGTTTGTAAAGTTCGTAAAAGGCTTGCCCTCAGCTTCAAGTGCTTTCGCAGGTTCATAGCGCATGATTCCTTCCCAAGATGCGAACCACATGTTTCCATCTTTGTCTTCCAAAATATTTCTTGTAATACTGGAAGGCCCTTTGGTTTGATGGATCCCATCTGTTTCTATAAAATAGGGGTCATAGTCTGTCTTTACTGGCACTGCCTCTTTTACTGGCTCACTACTTGCATTTTCTGTTTTTTGTTGTCCCTTGCAGGAAAAAAATATACTCAGAACAAAAAGGAGAGAAACGACGAAAGTTTTACTGTTCATAATGTTTTAATTTAGTTGATGATGAGGGACTAAGGTAAGAGGATTAAAGTCTGAAAAAAACTGTAAAGGGCAAGGAAAGCCACTTGTTCCATAGCCTTTACAATGATTTACATTGTTTTACCAATTAGAAAGCAGTCCGCTTTACCTGTTCCTCTACATCCCATACACAATCCGTTCAAGATTAGTCCAATCGAATTTCCAACACCTCCCGTATCGTTTCAAAGCCATTCTTTTTGAAAAAACGAACACCTTGTTCGTTTTGATTCCAGACATCAAGTTGTACTTTCTTGATGCCTTTTCTTAGTGCCATTCCTTTGAGGTAACCGATCAGTTCTTTACCTAAACCTAGATTCTGATATTTTTTATCAAAACTAATTTGGTCAATATACAAAGTTTCAAATTCAGGATTATTAAAAGGATTGTTTACATGCGTTTTCTTGTGTTTGACCAAAGCATAGCCTACGTATTCCCCTTCCAGTTTTACAAAAACACAAAACCCTTTTCTCTTAATCAGAAAATCCGAAAACCAGATTTTAAATCCTTCTTCATTAAATGGGTTAAAAACATCGGGACGCATATCATGATGTTTGCTATGTACTTCTTCGCTTAACCTAACAAGCTGATCTATATTTTTTTCTACTTTAAACTCAAGCTTCATTTTTCGTTTTTTATTTTACCAAAATAATTTACATCTATTAATTCTCCAGTATCAATTCTAAATTCCTTTCGCAAAACACCTTCTCTTTTAAAGCCATTGCTTAGTGCGATTTTCTGACTCCCTGGATTGTCGTTTTACTAGATCTTTTACAAGATATACACTTTCAAAGCAATACTAAATACTTTGTCGGATAATTTATCATTAACTAAGTATAGAACCTTAAGCTTTCAAAATTATAATGCCTTCAATTAAAAGCTCCGTTCAACAATTATAAACTAAAACTAATTCTGTCAGAAACATCCTAACAATTTTAGCTACCTTTGCGCCATACTTAGGTGATGTTCACTAAACACGAACATCTTAAAAGGGAATCCGGTGTAAATCCGGAGCAGTCTCCGCTGCTGTAAATTCTATACCAAACTTTTCAATACAAAGCCACTGTTTATCACTTGAAGAAGTTGTGACGGGAAGGCATTGAGAAGCAGAATGAGCCAGAAGACCTGCCATAGTATATTTTCGTTACCGTTTCCAAATGGAAACAAATAGGCTTTCGGAGGAAAAGTCGGCGATAGGTTTATATACATTAGACAGTTGGCTCCGATTCCATCTTTCTTCTTGGTGAAGTTTTAACAGCTTCTATCTTAGGCATCTGCCTACCTATCTCTCTGTTGCTCCGTATTTAGTCTCTAAATTTGATGCTGAGCAGATGAAATTACAATTTCTTCATTCTTTCTTTTTAATGTGTTGCTTGCTTGCACCGGCTTTGCTCTTTGGGCAATCCGATACGACATTTCAAATTGAAACAATTGAAATTACGACATCAAATATCAGAGAAAATGAAGTAGGGGCTATTGCTAAGAAATGGAATACTGAATCACTTTCCAATTCTACAACAAGCAACATTGCTGAACTTCTCGGAGCTGATACTGATTTGTTTATCAAAAGTTACGGAGCAGGCTCCTTGGCAACGTCCTCTATTCGAGGTGGAAGCGCTGGTCACACTCTTGTGTTATGGAACGGAATGCCCATTCAAAGTCCTATGCTGGGGCTGCTTGATCTTTCTTTGCTACCATCGCAAGCTGTGGAAGAAATTGTTTTACTTAAAGGAGGCAATTCAACCATGTTTGGTTCAGGTGCGATTGGTGGTATCATTGCCCTTAATAATCTAGCAAATTTTGATTCGAAATTAAATGCCAATTTTTCAGCAACAGTAGGTTCATTCAACCATTTTGATCAACAGATAAAATTAAGTCAGGGCAATTCAAGGTTTCAATCGGTCACTAAGTTTTCTAACTTGCAAGCTGACAATAATTTCTATTATCCGATTGCAGATGGTTTTCCAAAACGGCAACAGACCAATGCTGAAGTTTCTCAGCAAAACATACATCAAGATTTCTATTGGCGACCAAATTATCGACATGAATTATCTTTACATTTTTGGCGACAGCTATCTAAACGTCAAATTCCGCCCACCAATGTTCAAACCAGAAGTGAAGCACATCAAAACGATGCAACAACACGCGTACTTCTACAAGCCAAAACAATAAAAAACAACTATTCGCTTAATGCTAAATTCGGTTTTGCAGACGAGCACTTAGACTTTTTTGACGACCAGAGCAATCTTGTTTCACTAAGTCGATTTATTAATTACAATGGCGAATTAGGCGCACAATGGACCATCAAGAACAAGCATCTATTTTACATTGGAGTCAACGATGTTTTTACAAAGGTATGGACCGAAGGCTACGAAACGACTAAGTCAGAACACAATGCAGCAGCTTTTGCTTCTTTTCAATTTAATTTTGAGCACTTAGTTATAAAAACAAGTTTACGCGAAAATTTCAGAGCTGGTTTAAAAAACAAACCTGTCCCAGAGATTGCAGTCGACTATGCATTTAGCTCAAAGCTAATGCTAAAAATAAAGGCAAGTAAAAACTTTAGACTCCCCACCTTCAACGATCGCTATTGGAGTCCCGGAGGCAATGAAGATTTGCTACCGGAGTCGGGTTGGAGTCAAGAAGCGAGTATCTTGTTTGATCAGACAACAAACAAAAGTAATTTCACTGCAGCTATCACCGTTTTTAATCGAAATATTGATAATTGGATTATTTGGACACCTACAAGTGGTCAAGCATTTTGGTCAGCCAGTAATATTTCAAAGGTGTGGAGTCGGGGACTAGAGTCCAAGGTCGGATTTGGATTTAAACTTCAAGAAGTACAATTCAATCTTGGTTTTAATTATAGCCATATTCGCTCTACACATCAAGCCAGTTTGACTATACCAAGAATAGAAAAAGGAGTCCAATTACTTTACACACCAATTCATCAAGCTTCAGCTAAGATTGGTATTCAATGGCGCCAACTTAGCATGACTTATCGCCACAATTACTTTAGCAATTCTCGAGGTGTAAATGAAGCAATACCTAGTTACAAAACAGCCGATATAACGCTTCATTACCAAAGTAAAATCAAGCAGAAAAACAACACACTTTTCTTGAGTATTAATAACATTTATAATAAAAATTATTTAATCATCGAACGCCGACCGATGCCTGGCATTAATTTTAAAATAGGCCTTCGTCTTACTATCAACTCCCCTAAAGGGAATTAAAACTATCCATGGGCTCTGCCCAATAAATTAAATTAAAAATGAAAAAAATCTTACTACTTTTTGCATTCTTTTATGCAACAATTGGTCAAACACAAACTACCTCAACGTTTGAAGAATTCAGTCTCAATTCAGAAAGTTTCTTAAACGGATCTGACGAAAACGGAGGCTTTACTAGTGGAAACATTTTCCTTCCTAATAGTTACAATACAAATTATCAATCTTGGTCTGGTTGGTCTATTTCGAATACAACTGATGTAACTACACCTGGCTATTTGAACCAGTATAGTTCAATTACTGGAGGAGGTGCCGAAAATTCTGAGACATTTGCAGCTGCCTTTGTATCTGGAACAAACTACCTTGGAATGGTAGATGAAGCAGCAGATCAACAAGTAGCAGGACTCTACATCACCAATAGTACCTATGGATACTTGAGCATGCAAGACGGAGACAACTTCGCCAAAAAATTTGGTGGCGCAACTGGCGATGACCCAGACTACTTCTTAGTCACCATCAAAAAAATACAGAATGGCACACTGTATCCCGATAGTATCAATTTTTATTTAGCGGATTTCCGTTTTGAAGACAATACTGAAGATTATATTCTCAATGATTGGACTTACGTTGACCTTACTTCGCTTGGTGAAGTTGACAGCTTAGTATTTACACTTAGCTCAACCGATGTTGGTTCTTATGGAATGAATACTCCTGCATCTTTTTGCATTGATAATGCGACTACAAATGATGGAATTGTAAACACACATTCGCCTTTCGTCAACACCGAGTTAGAGATATTTCCAAACCCAACAAACCAAGTACTTAACATCGGAAATATTAGCTCAACTTCTGTTTGCCAAGTTTACAATCTCCAAGGACAGTTATTGCTTTCGCAAAATGCTGAAGATGATATACTCACACTTGAGCTGCAACATTTAAACACTGGAACTTATATTCTTTCAGTTAATGATAATGGAAAAATTCGTTCAAGAACTTTCATAAAATACTAGATACTTAGTGCACTGGAAATTAAGTTTAGTCCGATTTGTGATCGTAAACATTTGAGCTATATTTACGATCTCAAATCGGACATTTAATTAATCATTATTAATTAATGAATTAGGATGGATTTTTCGTTTTATTCAAGTCAGTAATCACTGGTCGTCCAAGCAAAGCATTTAGGGGGCTTTTACATGAATCGAAAAATCCATCCTAATCCAATATATTCCTACCCCATTCCTGCCAAAGGACAGCGAAGCCTACCTTCATCTTATTAGGACCTCACACTTCGCTATCACCTTTAACTCTACAATTCAAGCAAAGCCTGGGAAAAAGTCCATCAAACCATACAAGGTATTCAATTTCTTAGTTATATTGTTGATAGAAACAACAATGAGGAGACGTTTCTTAAATAACTTAATGACAAATTTACTGTGAAAAAATTAATTTTCAGTGTATTACTACTTGGAATATTCTCCTCCGGCTTCCTCTCCGCTCAATCCTCTATTTATCAGGATGCCAAGCAAATGGCAGACCTTCTCCGAAACACTCCAGTACCAGTAGTCGACTTTAAAGGAATATGGTCTGGGAGCGATTGTGGTATACCTGATAGCTACTTCTATTATTTTGAGAAAGATGGAAGTGTTGTCAAATCATTTGAAAATGTTTTTTCTGAGTCTCCTACATATCCAATAAAAACCTTTGGAAAATACCGATTAATGTTGAATGCAGGGGATAATAGTATTTCAAAAAAAATACAGTTCTCAACCTTCAAATGGGACGCGGTTTCCATCTCCTTTTTAGATTCCACCATAGTTATTTCCGATTCTTTGTTACGTAGTGTTGATATCATATTTTCGCCAGATAACCTAAGTATTATTTCAAATTATGAAAATGAGCTAGAGGATTTTGTTGACAACCTCTGGCCTCAACCTCCTTATCCTGCAGGAAACGGAAATAA
Source organism: uncultured Saprospiraceae bacterium (assembly GCA_937921775.1). GTDB lineage: Bacteria > Bacteroidota > Bacteroidia > Chitinophagales > Saprospiraceae > CALGLS01. Next base: position 15,665 of record CAKZUK010000237.1, on the reverse strand, counting down.
GCGAATCGTCTACGAGACTAGGCTAAATTTCCAAAAGATTAGCAATATAATGCGGGCGCATTCTGACTTTGGGAATACAGAAGAGAAAAGCAGCTATTCAATTTATACAGAAGCAAAAAGCAAATACAAATCCAACCCCTTCTTTAGCAATTTGCTACAAAGCAATGAAATGCTTTTCCCAAAAACGAATCGATATGATGCTGGCTTTGGCAGAAGCGAGGACAGCTACTCGGAGTTTTTTCAAACGAATTACGAATGGCACAATTTACTCTATGGGGACTCTACACTTCAAATACAAAAACAAGTATCCTATCAGGATGTAGTAAGTAATTATCGAACACCTATTATTACCTCGCAAAAAGAGTTGGTGGATGCGAATTCAGTTATAAACGAAAAAAACAAAAATAGAAATGTTCTGGATGCTAAAACAGTAGCAGTTGGTCTTTCTGATTTTATAGCTGAGCGGTCACAAGAGGAATTGAATCTTACATTTTTTAATCGCTTTAAGGAAAATCTAGATAAAGACTCAGAGTTGACCGTCTTATTTCCAAATACAAAAAAATTATTGTACCAATTTGAGATTTCCAATTATAAAACCTTGCTTGCTAATGCCCGTGAATCATTTACTGTTGATTTAGATAATCTGGGTTTGAACTTCCCTAAGGTACTAGAATTAGATAAATACAGTGCTCTAAACAATTCTCCAGAAGTTTACAACCTAGCTCTAATTTATTCCATTACAACTCTTGCCTATCAGGAGGTTCCGGTTGAATCGATTTTAATTTCTACTTATCAAAAATTGCAGGAACGAGAAAGACAATTGGAAAAAAGTATTAACCTAGATTTAGCGAAAGCAATTTTAAACCCTTTGCCGGATAAGGGGAAATTAAAAAAAGGCGAAAAAGTATTTCAGCCAAAAACAAAAAGAGGGACAGAGCTCAATCTTTTGGAAACTTATATAGAAGAATATCTGAAAGAAATAGAAAGCAGTAAAAATACGATTATAGAAAGTACAGCGATCCTGAACACTGAATTTAATAAATACAATTTCGAATCTAGTTCCGACAAAAATTTAATAACGAATTCCAAAGATCGATATCATGCACATTTGAAAAACATTTGGCGCATTACACAAACTACATCAAAAAAGGAAACAGGGCTAGCTAAATTTTTTAATGATAGATATATTCCTTTAAAGAATAAAGAATACTATGAATCGAACTATTTAGACTTTTACAGAAAAACCATTTATAGTAATCTAAAAGGAAAAGAACATTATGGCTATCTACTTAATGATCCAAACAAAAGTTTAAGCGATTACGAATTAAACTTTAAAAATGAATTGGATGACAAGAGTGAAATAGTTGCTAGTGGATTAGCGAGAAGCCGCCATCTCTTGGACGAAAACATAGAGGATGTACTTTTCGAAAACCTAGAAGAATTAAAAATGTTTTCTAGCGAAGTAAGAGAAATAAAATCTGACTTATTACAATTTGACCCAGAGAGCAGAACCTGGGAGAAACAAATAAGAGCCTTTGGAAATTTAACCTTAAACTTAAAGAATTCTATCGAAGAAGAATTAATTTTTTGGAAACAACTAAGCCAACAAGATGAAACGGACCATCAAATTGCCGGGCTATTATTTTTACAAGCGCTACTCGATTCAGATAAAGACATTAAAACATTCATTGGACTTCATGATGTTTTGTTTAAGGAAAAGGATGGCAATTGGGAAAAAGTAAAAACCTTGCCCATTTCATTATCTTCTGAGTTTGGAATGGACATAGAATTCATTAACTACTATGTCTTACTGGGACTTAATAAAGGACAGGATCCAGAATTCACCCAAACCATGAAAAAAGCCAGCGAAACGCTAGCTGAAATAAAAATTAATTTTGAGGAAAAGATTGCTCAACTTGTCAACACCTATGGCAATACACCAATTGACTCAACATGGTATTTACAAAAACTAAATCTGTACAGCGAAATACTTAAGAATAAGCGCCAATATAAAATCGACCAACAAAATTATGAAGGCAAAATAGAAGCTATTGATGACGAATACTTCAAATCAATGGCTCTTTATATGGAAGAGAACAAAATACAAGAAGAGAATAATCCAAACTTCCAACGTTTAAAGAGTAAACTCCAATCCATAGCAGATTCTGATGAAGCATATACTAGTGTACAAGACAGTCTTGACTATTTAAGCAATCGGTATCAAGAAGATTTGCTCCAACTTACAGAACCACTAAACAAGAAAAAAGAAGTTGACATTGCTGCTTTAGAGAAGCCAACACTTAATCAAATTCCGAATGCATCACCAATGTCAACTAGTAATTCAACTGTCAAAGATATTTATCAATTATCTGACAATTATTATTTAAAACAATACGAAGAAGGAAAAAACTGGAAACGAGCAATTGACAGTTTAGACTTCGCTTCTCTTGATGAGCTTGACGCTAGATTACAAACAGAGACGGACAAATGGCAGGGCTTATTCGAAAAGCGTCAACAAATCGAAAGTCATTTAAACACACTAGAAAATGATTATTGCAAAAATTTGCTTGATGCAAAAGTAAATGCCAGAAACTTTTCGAAAGGAATTGAGTTGGCGACACATCTGCTATACGCCTTTAGACATTACGACAAAAACGCCGAGGCACTTTCTTACAGCGACACTTCCCGAGTGGTCATCACTACGAATCAGATTGACTCTATTACAGGTTATATCTTGAGCAGCTCTCGCTTAGACACCATGCAGATTAATAAAAAATTGATCGATGAATCAACTAAGGAAAAGCAAGCTGCTCGCTGGATTACTCGAAAAGAATTTGAGGAATTAAAAGCCGATGATTTGCAATGGAATCTTTTCCTTGGCTTGTTGTATCAACGTATGCGGTCGATCGATGACACACCAGAATTTTCTACCGAAGGCATTGCTTTACTGGCCACCAAATTTTTAAACGTAACTCATGAGATGGACGGGTATCGAACAAATCTTCGCATGAAAAAAGCGACTCAACCAGAGTCCATTTCTTTCAAAGATTACTATCCTTTCATACGATCTACTGTTGATCTTTTCAATATTGTCATCACCACTCAAAGTTTTAATCAGAAGGCAATAAAAGAAGGCAACGATGGAACAGAAAAAGACATCGTGATAAGCGCTCTTTTGCAACGCGACTCTTCTCTACAGTTGATTCCGGAATTGTCCAACCACGCGCTTTCTCTATACGAAAACCTCTACGTCCGCGAATACGGAAACGCCGTACTAAATTCGATAGAACTACTAAGAACCATCTCCTCAGAAAAACTGGATACCAGGCAACGTCGCAAATCAGAACGGGCGATCAACGCAGTAATGACTTACGGCACCTTTATGGCCAACATGATTAATGCGGAATCTTCTGACCAGATAAAAACGATTTTGAAATCCGTGACTTTGCCTCCGGGAAGTTCGCGTATCAAACGAGAAACGACTTCTAGTTTTACACTAAATTCTTATCTTGGTGCTGCGGTTGGAAGAGATGTTCTGGTAGGAGCACCAGCAGGTGTCAGTCGAAGTTCTTTTGGTGCTGCTATGTCAGTTCCCATCGGCTTCACCTATAGTGTCAGCCCTAATTGGATAAAGAACAGTAGCTCACTTAGTCTCTTTGTTCCTTTGCTGGATTTGGGAGCCATTACGGCTTACCGCCAAAGTCCAAAAAATACGAATTACTCGGTTGATAATTTACCAGAATTCAATTGGGAAAATTTATTTTCGCCTGGATTATTTGCTGTTTATAATTTTGCTGATAGTCCATTTTCATTGGGAGTAGGAGGGCAGTATGGTCCTCAACTTCGGAAGATCGAAATAGCTAATGCGGAGCCTGTTACCGTGAATTCATTTCGATTTCCAATGGTATTCTTTAACATTGATGTTCCATTTTTCAATTTGCATACTGGGGCGAAGAAGATTATTGTTCGCTGATTGAGATGTGAATTACGGCGATGGTGTGATAGGTTTATTTTCCTGACAATTGCGTGTGGGGTAGAATGAGAACACGGATTGGGCGGATGAAACTGATTGGGGGCGGATTTTTTTTCGTTTATAGTAGGTGCTTTTATCAAGACTTGACTTGGTAGTTCAGCAACAATCACTGGCCGTATCAGCAAATTGCTTACCGATCTTTACGTTCGTGTAAAAATTCCTCTAGATCTGTTCCATCCGCTCAATACGTGTTCCCATCCCCATTAAAGGGCAACGAGCCTGCGAGCCCTTATCACACTACACCCGATAAATCGATCGAGGATAATCCAAAATATTAACCCCATCACCCTCCAACTCCTTAATCGCATCCTTAGCAATCCACTGCGCCGCCTTAGAGTCAAATTTCAAAATCTCCTTAGCCGTAGCAATCGCCAGTTTATTCAAATCCACATTACGCTTGCCAATGCTACGCAAAGCCCAGTTCACCGCCTTCTTCACATAAATGCGATCGTCAGTAGCAGCAGTTTTTATAATTGGTAAGAAACTTTCGTAAACCTCATTCCCTGCTTTTTTATCCGCCATGCAGTAAGCTGCCATCGTAGCAAAACCTGCTCTCTTTTCGAATTCCTTTTTCCGTTTTGTCCACTGCACTATTTTCTTTTTTGCCAATGGTCCTTTAGCAATCAAACCCATGCAAAAGGAATCACAGATTTCCCAGTTCTCAAAAGTTACCACCCATTTCTCCGCCAAGTCGTTTGTCACATCCTTTGCTCTAAATATTTTGCTACAAAGCAAACGTCCTTCATAGATCTCCGAATCAAACAACTCTAATGCTAGCTCATTATTCAACCCAACTTCCTTCGCTAAAACTTTCAAATCTTTGTGATAAACACCAATTGAGTTATTGGAGATAATGTTAAATTTCTTTGCTTTGAAAGCTACCTTTTCTGGGTCTGCTAATTCTTTTAATTTCTTTATTACTTGTTTGTAGTTCATTACTATTGATATAAGTTATTATCCTGCCTTTGCATTTTGGCAGGCAAATATAAGCAATCTCTATCGCACCAAAGTAATGTCCCCTTTATACAACTTGACATGCCCATCAATAAACTCAACCTCAACCAAATAAACAAACACCGCCGGATTCATCCACTCACCTAGGAAGCTGCCATCCCAACCAAATTCCTCCTGATTTGGAGGGAAGTTATCCTCTATAAACACTACTTCTCCCCAACGGTCAAATATACGCATGGTATTTATTCGCTTCACACTCTCATCAGCATAAACCGTAAACACATCATTAACACCATCTCCATTGGGACTAAAGGCATTTGGAATATAAACATTTCGATCCTTGTCAACTTCAATCGTTATCTCATCTCTCGCAGTACATCCATCCGCATCAAAGACCTCGATCTGGTAAGTCGCCGTATTTAGCGGTGTTGAACTTGTCGTCAAGCAATCATAGCAAGATAAAACTTCTGTAGAGTTCCAAATCACGTCTGTCCAATTCATATTGGTAACCCCTTGCAAAATGACGCTGTCTCCTAAATTAATTAATTCTGCTGAAGCAAAAATCTGTACTACACCTTCCAAGGGTTGATTTACGGTCACCGAGGTCGACGCACTACAACCATTTGCATCATAAATTGTCAGATTGTAAACGCCTGCTTCCAACAATTCAATATTTAATGGGAACGATTCAACCACCTGGTTAAACTGACCATCCAACGAATACTGGAACGGTGGCGCACCACCAAATATCGAATCAATCGTTATCATACCATCATTGTCTCCAAAACAAGTTGGTGTAATTGCAGTTGTAAATAAATCAAGCATCGATGGCTCCGTTACAATCACCTCTTCCTCAACACTACATCCTAATGCATCTGTCGTAGTTACTATGTAAACACCAGCCCCGATATTACTGATAATATTCCCGGACTGACCATTACTCCAATTATAGGCATAAGGTGCCTGTCCATCAAAACCAGTGGCAATCGCCTGCGCATCTGTTTCACCACCACAACTAACTCCATAACCATTGAAGTCAGTAAGCAATTCAGTTGTTAGATTAATTTCACTAACCGTTACAACGATTTCGTCTAATGCAATCACCGGATCACAAGGAATCTCTAGTGAGAATACATCGAGTAGGGTATAGGTCGTCGTAGAATCCGGAGAAACCATAATAATGTGACCATTCATTATTTCAAGCAAATCAAAGATATTCGTTCCATCAGTATAAGTGATATTATAAGTACCGCCGCCATCAAATATAAACGTAAGTGAAGCGGAGTCTCCTGGACAAACAATACCGTCTTCAATCAAAGCAACTGAAATCTCAGGGAAGAATTCAAGGTCTACAGTAATGATACTATCACATCCAACAGTACTTCCACCAGAAATAATTTCTACTCCACTTGGGTTGAGGAAGTCATAGATTGTTCCATTCACCGTTATACTTTCATTGCCACATAGCGTATCAAGAACCGCAAACTCAGCATGATCCTGGAATACCAGACTAATGAATACCAAACTATCACAGCCTGCATTGTTATCCATTATTTGAAGCCCACTAGGATTACTTTCATCGTAAATCACTCCATTCACTTCCACCTCATAACCGTCACCTTCACAACCCAGATAGCTTTCAGTACCACTCGTACTTTCAAGATAAACCAAGTCAATCGTAACAATAGAATCACAAGCCAATGAAGATAACATGTTCTCAACTCCAGTTGGATTGTTTTCATCATAGAGCACGTCATTCACAACCACCGAGTACCCATCGCCTAGACAACCTGTATACAACTCAAACGGTGCATAGTTTTGATTATAAACCAATGATACATTCACCAATGAGTCGCAACCTCCAGAACTCAATATTAATTCCTGACCGGTAGGATTCGACTGGTCGTAGATAATACCATTCACAGTCACAGCGTAGCCGTCACCTTCACAACCAACATACAATTCATCTACTTCGTAATTGTCATTAAACGTTAGTGAAACCATTACAATCGAATCACAACCTGTAGTGGTCGACATCGTTTGTACGCCATTTGGATTGGATTCATCATAAACCGTTCCGTTCACCGTAACGGAATAAGAATCACCTGAACAACCGTTATATAATTCTTCCATCGAGTAACTATCATTGTACAGCAGTGATATAGTAACAACAGAATCACAAGCCAAATAAGTACTCAGCACTTCAACACCAGTTGGATTCGATTCATCAAATACAACACCACCAACTGTTACTGAATAGCCATCACCTTCACATCCAATATATGTTTCGTCTGCTGTGTAATTGTCATTAAAAATAAGTTCTACCGTTACTGTCGAATCACAACCCGTTGTACTACTCAATAATTCCGTTCCACTTGGATTCGATTGATCATAAACAACTCCGTTTACAACAACACTGTAACCATCCTCATCACAACCATTGTACAACTCATCAACAAAGTAAGCATCGATAAAGCTAAGATCAATAGTAACAATTGAATCACAACCTGTCGAAGTACTTATTATCTCAACACCAATTGGATTAGTCTCATTATAAACAGTTCCGTTCACCGTAACTTCGTAACCATCGCCTGTACAACCAGCATACAATTCATCCACAGCAAAGGCATCATTGAAAATAAGCTCCACAGTCACCACTGAATCACAACCTATCGAGCTAATGATTGTTTCAACACCATTCTGATTCGTTTCATCATACACTGTTCCATTCACAACGATAGAGTAGCCATCGCCTTCACAACCGGTGTACAATTCTTCAGCTGTAGAATTAGGATTAAACAATAGCTCTACCCTTACTAATGAATCACAACCCGCTGAGCTACTCATCATTTCTTCTCCAGTTGGATTTAATTCATCGTAGATCGTTCCATTTACTTCAACTGTATAACCGTCACCTTCACAACCTGTGTACAATTCTTCCACTTCAAAGCCAGCACCAAAGTCAAGATCAATAGTAATGGTTGAATCACAATCTGCTGTACTACTCATCAGCTCAATACCTGTTGGGTTTGATTGGTCATAAATAGTTCCGTTCACCGTAATTGAATAACCATCTCCAAGACAACCGTCATACAACTCTTCTGTTTCAAATCCATCTATAAATGTCAAGTCAATGGTAATCGTGGAATCACATCCCTCCGTACTACTCATCAATTCAATACCTGTTGGATTGGATTCATCATAAACGGTTCCGTTTACCGTAACTGTATAACCATCGCCTTCACAACCGTTATGCAATTCTTCTGCAGTGTAACCATCGCCAAAGTCAAGTTGGATGGTAACTGTTGAATCACAATCTGCTGTACTACTCATCAGTTCAACTCCCGTTGGGTTGCCTTCATCGTAAACTGTTCCGTTGACTGTTACCGAATAGCCATCTCCAAGACAACCGTTGTACAATTCTTCTGTTTCGAATCCATCTACGAATGTCAAGTCAATCGTTATCGTTGAATCACATCCTGATGAGGTTATTATCGTTTCTACTCCCGTTGGATTGTCTTCGTCGTATACTGTTCCGTTTACTTCAACTGAATAGCCATCGCCTTCACAACCGTTATGTAATTCTTCTGCGGTGTATCCTGTTCCAAAATCAAGGTCAATTATAACTATAGAATCACAACCAACCGCATTAGTTAAAGTCTCCATACCTGTTGCATTAGCCTGGTTGTAAACGGTGCCATTTACTAACACAGCATAACCATCACCTTCACAGCCAGAATACAATTCTTCACCCTCAGTCGGCGGATTGAAAATTAAATTAATAAACACAATCGAATCGCAACCACCGCTACTTGTTAGAGTCTCTATTCCAGTAGGGTTATCCTCAAAATAAATTGATGTCCCAACCACTACATCATAGCCATCTTCCTCACAGCCAACGTAATTCTCTTCTCCACCCAAAGATTCGTTGAATAGAAGTTCAATAGTAACAATCGAATCACAACCAATTGAACTGGTCAATGTTTCTTCGCCACTTGGATTTGCTTCATCGTAAGTATTGCCATTCACAATCACAAAATATCCATCACCAATACAACCTAGATGATTTTCTTCACCTGCAAGTTCATTATTGAACATTAAATTTATTGTAACAATCGAATCGCAGAAAATAGAGCTTAACAAGACCTCTGTACCTTCAGGGTTTGACTCATCATAAATAGTTCCATTCACTTCTACGCTATAACCATCACCGAAACAACCTTCATAGGTTTCTGAACCCACGGCTGGACTATTAAATACAAGGTCGATAATAACCGTACTATCACAGTCGACACTATTTGTAAGTGTTTCAACACCCGTTGGAGTATCTTCGTCATAAGTATTGCCATTCACAATCACAAAGTATCCATCATCTTCACAGCCTACATAACTTTCAAGACCTTCTGAGCTAAGAGCAAATAGCAATTCTATCGTTATCAATGAATCACAACCTTCGGTACTTGACATCAATTCTTCACCTGAAGGATTAGCCTCATCGTAAGTATTGCCATTCACAGTCACAAAATAACCATCACCTTCACAGCCCGTGTAATCCTCCAAGGCTGCAAAACCATCTCCAAATGTAAGATCAATTGTAACAATCGAATCACAACCTGCTGTACTAGATAAGTTTTCAACTCCTGTTGGATTTGACTGATCATAAACAGTTCCATTTACAATCACAAAATATCCGTCACCTTCACAACCACTATAAAGTTCATCACTTTCAAATCCTTCTACGAAAGTAAGATCAATGCTTACTAATGAATCACAGCCCTCAGCACTTGACATCAATTCCTCACCCGTCGGATTAGATTCATCATAAGTTGTTCCATTCACAATCACAAAATAACCATCACCTTGACATCCTTCGTAAAGCTCATCCGCCGTAAATCCGTCTACAAAATCAAGTACAATAATCACTGTTGAATCACAACCTAGGGCGTTGGTTAATATTTCCTCACCGTTTGGATTTGACTCATTGTAAACTACACTATTGACCAATATCGCATATCCATCGCCGGCGCAACCTGAGTATATTTCTGCACCAAATGTGGTAGGATTAAAGACCAGATTTACACTTACAATAGAATCACAACCATTACCAGTTGTAATAGTCTCCGTTCCTGTTGGATTCGCTTCGTTGTAAGTTGTTCCATTTACAACAACGAAATAACCATCCAAGGCACAACCAGCATAATCCTCTGAACCAATCAAGGCATCATTAAATGCCAGGTCAATTGTAACAATCGAATCACAGCCGAGAGAGCTAATGAGCGTTTCCGTTCCAGTTGGATTACCTTCGTCATAAATAGTTCCATTCACATCTATGCTGTAACCATCTCCAACACAGCCGATATAATCAACGAATCCAAGTACTTCGTTGCTAAACATTAAATTAACAGTCACTGTAGAGTCACAAGCAAACATGCTGGTGATTACTTCAACACCAGTTGGATTACTTTCATCATAGGTCGTTCCATTTACATCTACACTATAGCCATCACCAAAGCAACCATTATAATCTTCAAACCCTTCCGTAAGTGGATTGAATATCAAATCAATTACAACAACACTATCACAACCTTGGTAGTTAATCAAGGTTTCAACTCCAATTGGGTTGCTTTCATCATAAGTTGTTCCATTGACATCAACAGCGTATTGATCTCCTATACATCCAGAATATTCCTCTGTGCCAGCTGTTTCAGGACTGAAATATAGATTCACCATCACCACCGAATCACAACCATAATAGCTACTCATCGTTTCAATACCGGTAGGATTGGACTCGTCATAAAATACATTATTCACTATTGTGAAATAGCCATCATCTTCGCAACCGAAATAAACTTCCTCTAATTCATAAATCGGGTTGAATACTAAGTCTACTGTAATGATAGAATCACAACCTGTGCTACTGACAGCTGTTTCTAGTCCTGTAGGATTCGACTCGTCATAGAAAACACCATTGACAAGCACAGAATATCCATCATCCATGCAGCCAGCGTACAATTCCTCACTAGTTACCTCAGGTGTAAAGTTCAAATCAATTGTAACGATCGAGTCACAATTGGCCCAACCAGCTAGAACTTCAGTTCCGCTGGTATTGGTTTCATCATATGGATTACCATTTACAATCACGACATAGCCATCATTTTGACAACCATCATAAACCTCAAATCCAGTGCTAGTAGGGTAGAAGTCCAGATTGATTGTAACAATACTATCACACCCCAAATAGTTGTCGAGAACCTGAGTTCCATTTGGCGTGCCTTCATTAAACACGTTTCCATTCACGACAACAGAATATCCGTCTCCCTCACAGCCAGTGTATAACTCCTCACCAAGCGTAGAGCCAGAGAAGTTTAAGTTGATTTCAACAATAGAATCACAGCCGTTATAACTTGTAAGTGTTTCTATACCTGAAGGATTAGCTTCATTGTAAATTGTACTATTTACAACAACAGTATAGCCATCATCTTCACAACCGCTATACAATTCCTCGCCACTTACTGACTCAGTATAATTAAGGTCAATGATAACTGTCGAATCACAACCATTATTGCCGATCATAATTTCTATACCAGAAGGATTGGATTCATCATAAATAGTTCCATTCACTTCTACGAAATACGGATCACCAGTACATCCTTCAAATAATTCTTCAGTATCTACTGCATTATTAAAAATTAGATCAATAGTAACAATCGAATCACAACCAGTCCAAGCACTTAATATTTCAGTACCACTTGGATTGCTTTCATCATATGGATTGCCATTTACGAACACGACATATCCGTCGTTTTCACAACCTGCATAAAGTTCAGATCCTTCAGCAATAGGGTAGAAGTCTAAATCGATTGTCACGATAGAATCACAACCCAAATAATTATCAATGACCTGGGTTCCATTTGGTGTGTCTTCATCAAACAAGTTTCCATTCACGACAACAGAGTAACCGTCTCCCTCACAGCCAGTATAGAACACTTCTCCAGTAGTTGCTGGCGTAAAAATCAAATTGATTTCAACAATAGAATCACAACCGATATTACTACTTACCGTTTCCGTTCCAAACGGATTGTCTTCATCATAGGTAACGTTGTTTACCACAACTGAATAAGCATCATTTTCACATCCTAGATAATCTTCAAAACCACCCGGAGAAGTTATAAATATCAGTTCAATTGTTACGGTAGAATCACATCCATTACTACCAAGTAAAAACTCAGCTCCAGATGGATTTGACTCATCATAGATTGCGCCATTTACATCTACAAAATAACCGTCACCTTCACAGCCGTTATATAATTCCTCGCCAACTGAACCAGGAGCAAAGGATAACGAAATATTTACAACACTATCACAACCTGCATAATTACCCAAGGTTTCTATTCCTGTTGGATTTGACTCATCATAAAAATTGCCATTAACAATTACAGAGTAGCCATCACCTTGGCAGCCGATATAGGTTTCTAATCCAGAAGAAAGTGGATTGAATGCTAAGTTAATCGTCACCAGTGAATCACATCCTTGATAAGCTTCAACTGTTTCGAAACCTGTTGGGTTTGTCTGGTTATAAACAACACCATTTACTAATACAGCATAACCATCGCCATCACAACCATTATAATTTTCCTCACCAAAAAGAGTTGGAATAAAATCTAATGCCACCGTTACAATCGAATCACAACCATTGTTGGCAGCCATTAACTCCGAACCACTAGGATTATCTTCATTATAGGTAGTGCCATTTACGATCACAAAGTACCCATCTCCTGAACAACCTGTGTAGGTTTCTTCTCCGTTGATTACATCATTAAACATTAGGTTGACCGTTACAATCGAATCACAACCACCCAAACTTGTTAGAGTTTCTACCCCAGTTGGATTTGCTTCGTTATACAAAGTAGTGTCGACGATGACGCTATACCCATCTCCGAAGCAACCGTTATAAAGTTCCTCTCCAATCACTTCATTGCTAAAGCTTAGATTAATACTAACTATCGAATCACATCCAAAATCGTTAAGTATCGTTTCAGAACCTATCGGATTTCCTTCATCATAAGTAGTTCCATTGACTACTACAAAATAACCATCACCGAAGCAGCCATTATAGGTTTCACTTCCGATGCTTTCATCATTGAAATCAAGGTTGACTACAACGGTACTATCGCAGCCAAGGTAGTTTTGCAAAATTTCAAGTCCGTCAGGGTTACTTTCATTATATTCAGTATCATTTACTTCCACAGAATAACCATCTCCCATACAACCATTGTAAAGTTCTTGACCGGTTGAAGTTGGATTAAACTGTAAATTGATTTCTACAATTGAATCACAAGTATTATAGGCTTGCAATATTTCTTCTCCCGTTGGATTATCTTCATCATAGATAGTTCCATTCACATTTACAAAATAAGCATCACCTTCACAACCTACATAAATTTCTGCTCCTATGGAATTATCATTAAATTGTAAACTGATGGTAACAGTGGAATCACAAGTATTAGAGCCAATTAATATTTCCGTACCTGTCGGATTGGCTTCGTTATAATCAGTTCCACCTACATTCACAGAATAGCCATCACCTCCACAACCTGTATAAGTTTCTGAACCAATTGTACCATCCTGGAATACCAGATTAATTGTTACGATAGAGTCGCAATTATTATAGTTTAAAAGATCTTCAGTACCAGTCGGATTATCTTCGTCATAATCAGTTCCACCTACATTCACAGAATAACCATCACCTGAACAGCCTTCGTAAGTTTCTATTCCCGTGGATGTTGGATTAAACACTAGATTTATATCAACGATGGAATCACAACCATTGTAGGCCTCTAATGTTTCTGTTCCTGTTGTATTACCATCGTAGTATTGTGTTCCGTTTACCGTAACAGTGTACCCATCGCCAATACAGCCTAGATAAGTTTCTTCTCCGTCGGATCCAATTCCAAAGGACAGGCTAACGGTGATTATAGAATCGCAAGAACCAGGATTAGGGAAGGTTTCTGTACCCGACGGGTTGGCTTCATTATAAGTAGTTCCATTTACAATAACTTCATAGCCATCGTCTTCACATCCTGCATAAATTATTTCTTCATTTAATGAATTGCTGAAACTCAGATTAATAGTAACGATGGAGTCACAACCATCTGTAGCAGTCAATGCCTCTTCCCCTGTGGGATTGTTTTCGTCATATGTTGTTCCACCTACAATAACAAAATAGCCATCACCAATACATCCCGCATAATTTTCATTTCCTACTAAGTCTGGATTGAAAATTAAGTTAACGCTAACAGTAGAATCACAATTATTGTAGTTCGGTAATATCTCCGTGCCCGATGGGTTGGCTTCATTATAAGTAATTCCATTTACAATCACTTCATAGCCATCATCTTCACAACCTACATAGGTTTCTATTCCATTTGAAATTGGAGCGAATACCAAGTCAATTGTCACAATTGAATCACAATTATTATATCCAGTAAGTATTTCCATACCAGTTGGATTCCCTGAGTAATATTCTGTACCACCCACTGTAACGGAGTATCCATCACCTACACAGCCGATATAATTTTCCTCTCCTGTAACAGGTTCATTAAATACAAGATTAACAGTTACAATTGAATCGCAACCATTACTTCCGATCAATGTTGCTTCACCATTAGGATTAGACTCGTTGAATTCAGTTCCTCCAATAACTATAGAATATCCATTGTCAATACATCCAACATAATCTTCGTTTCCATAAGTCCTAATATCAAATTCTAAATTGATTGTTACAATAGAATCACAAGTGTTTGATCCGCTTAAGATTTCCTCTCCAGTTGCATTATCCTCATCATAGGTCGTTCCATTAACAATAACCGAATAACCATCACCTTCACAACCTGCATAGATTTCCTCTCCTATAGTTTCGTCTCCAAACACAAGGTTGATAATAACAATAGAGTCGCAATTGTTGTAATTTATCAATGTTTCTAAGCCTGAAGGATTGGATTCATCATAAATAGTGCCATTCACTTCTACGGAATAACCGTCACCGGTACAACCTACATAGTCTTCATTTCCTGTAGAAACAGGATTGAACATTAGATTAATGGAAACAATAGAATCGCAACCATTTGCATTTTCTAGTATTTCTTCACCAACTGGATTACTCGCATTATACAAGGTACCATTGACTAAAACAGAATAGCCATCACTGGTACAACCTACATAATTTTCTTCACCAACTGAATGCTCATTGAATACAAGAATAACAGTCACTATGGAATCGCAAATATTACTACCATTCATCGTTTCGGTGCCTGTTGGAATCGCCTCGTCATAAGTGTTTCCATTTACAACTACAGAATACCCATCTCCAACACAACCAACATAATCTATAGTGTCTGTAGTAGCTAGATCAAATTCTAAATTAATCGTAACCGTTGAATCACAAGAGTTGCTACCTATCAATACTTCCGTTCCTGTCGGATTGGCTTCATCATAAATAGTACCATTTACATCTACTGAATATCCGTCGCCTATACAACCTACGTAAATTTCATCTCCTGTTGTTAAGTCGTTATAAATAAGGTTTATTGTAACTGTTGAATCACAGCCAACACTATTCTCTAAAACCTCTGTACCACTTGGATTGCCTTCATCGTAAGTTGTACCGTTTACATCTACT
>CAKZUK010000236.1 GCA_937921775.1 uncultured Saprospiraceae bacterium | reverse complement strand
GTGGGAAGTTCCTTCTAACGCGGAGCCCCGCGATCGAGTGAAATCCAAGTTCCCGCCTCTAACTTCCAACTCTTTTATCGCTCATTATTAGAAGTATAATAAAATCCAAGTTCCTTCCGAACTTCCAGAGGCAATTCCGGTAATTCAGAACGAGGAATCAGCAAGGTCGAAATATTATGCAAATCTGTAAAAATATGATGTTTCATAGCAGTGGCCTGTAAATAGCCATGGCCAGAGGAGCCACCTGTCCCAACTTTTCGGCCCAACATTCGGAGCACCATCTGAGCATGACGATATCGCCAGGTCGTTAGCAATTCGTCAATATCAACTAAGCAAATTAGAAAACGATATGGATGTTGCAACAATGGTTCTTCGTTATACAAATTAATCATCAAGGCAGCCATGGTAGCTTCATAACTTAATCGCTGGCTACCTTCTTCCATCATCTTTTTGTGAACCTCTTTGTCTAGGATAGACTCGAAGTAAGTATCTGTATTACCCATCATTTTTAAGCGCATTTCCTTTTCCTTATCAGAAAGGTAGTCAGAGGCTTTGATCGCTCGTGCTTCTTTGTCCACCATTCGTTGAACAGAAGCTTTGTAGTGGTCCAAAAATTTAAATTTACCGAATTTCAAAAACGGCGTACGCTCCAACCAGTCTTCTACGGCATTAAACAGCGTGCCACGTTTAGCAATTTCAGCCAATTCATTTTTTTCTTCCTCAGCGAAAAAGGCAGCGTAGTGGTGGCCAGCGTAAGTCATTCGCTCATCTTCCGGAAGGCCAAGAATGTTTTCGATTTTTCTAAATTGGAAACTCTGAAACCCGGATGCTGGGAACAGGTAGTTTCTAAAGTCCAGAAAATCGAGGGGCGTCATTGATTCAATAATTGGGACGTGTTCAATCAGTAAACGAAGTATTTTGACAACTCGATTTAGTCGAGAAATAGATATGCCAATATTGCGTTCGTCTACGTCATTTTTGTTGAACATATCCACCACAGAGTTAAGCTCGTGGATGATTTGCTTAAACCAAAGCTCATAGCTTTGATGTACAATAATGAAAAGCATCTCATCGTGAGCCGGAGTTTCATCCAGCTCCGCACTACGTAAATTTTGTGCGTCTAGTATCTTATCAAGGCCTAGATACTTTTTGTAATGTATTGTACTGTATTTTTTTGAATCGTTTCCCATGGATATATTTTACACCAGAAGTTTTTAATCAAATCCTGATCTGTTGATGATTGATTGTCGCAAGTTAAGTTGTTTGCTGCGTAATCTAGGTGCGATTTGCACTAAATTTATACTAAAAAAGAGATTTTTTCGATATTTTTGAAACGGAATGCTGATCTAGCTCTATTGACTGTAACTTTACCTTTATCTGACTTGAAAGTTGGCAATATTTCCCTACCTTCATGGGAGTATGCGAACTTAAATTCTTAATAATTAAGCACCTGTGAAGCCGGTATCTTATCCTTTAGTACGCCAATTTGTTCTCTCCACTTACATGGATGTCTTTGGTGCAGCAGTAGTGGTTTTTGTTTGTTTTTTCAAAAATTTTCACCGTACCATTTATTATCAAGGGGGCATTCAATTTGATATTCCTATTGAAAATCTGCTGGATATGATCCAACAAGGGGCTTTTCCATTGGGGATATTTTCTATGATCGCTGCTGTCTTTTCTTTGATGGCGACTCGTCTTACCGGTAAGCAAAGCAATTGGGGAAATTTTATTGGCTTACTAACCACCATTAGTTCTGGCGCTTTAGACTACCTTTTTGGGAATGCTTCTGCCATCATCACCTATCCTTTGACCTTTCTAATTTTTTCTGTGGCGCTGGTACGTTGGGGTAGAGGCGAGCGTATTCGTAAAAGAGACCTTTATTATTATTTGATAATAATTGCTGGATTGATCGTTGGCTTCGCTTTGGTCTATCTCGGAGCATACTTATTTGGTGGACGAACCGACCCATTATTTTTAAATGTGGTAGCATTGACTTTTGGTTTGTCCCTTGGTGGAAATTTCTGCAATGCATTTAAATACGAAGAAACTTGGCTCAGTTGGGTGGTGTACAACATCGTTCAATTGGCAAAAGCAGTGATCCAGTTCAATATTGCAAACGTAGCAAAATATATATTCTATCTGTTCAATGCTGCCCTCACCCTTTTTGACTGGCGCTTTAATGGAGATAAAGTCTCGGAATAGCTGCAAACCATGAATTAGCATGCGAGAAGATTCGATCGTCAAGCTTACTAATAAGATGTTGAATAATACAGGAAACAACACCGAATCAATAAGTACTATATAAAAACCGCTTAGGTGACTTATGCGTTTAAAAAGACGATTTCGAATAGCGCTTCAATATGCTAAGTTCACCTCAGAATATCTAAAATGAAAAACTACTCATCAATGAAAATTTATTTAGCCTCAATATTTATTTTTACAATCTCATCACTATTTGCTCAATCAACAAATAATGGAAATTCCAATAATTGGGAACCCTTGTTCAATGAGAAAGATTTTTCCAACTGGGAACAAAAAAATGGAACCGCGGAATACAAAATAGATGGAAACGAAATCGTAGGTATTTCAAAACTGAAAACCAGAAACTCGTTTCTCTGCACCAAGAAAGTATACAAAGACTTCATTCTAGAATTAGAAGTAAAGGTTCATCCATTACTCAACTCAGGAATACAAATAAGAAGCGAAAGCAAGGCGGATTATCATGAAGGAGCAGTTCATGGATATCAAGTCGAAATAGATCCAAGTAAACGAGCTTACACAGGAGGAATCTACGATGAATCAAGAAGAGGTTGGCTGTACCCATTGTCTGATAATGTCGATGGACGAAATGCCTTTAAGCAAGCTCAATGGAATCACCTTCACATCGAAGCCATCGGATCGGAAATAAGGGTTTGGTTGAATGGAGTAAACACTGCAAATATTTTTGATGATTTAACTGCCGAAGGTTTCATTGCTTTGCAAGTACACTCAATAGGAAATGAAACGCACTTGGAAGGTAAAGAAGTAGCTTGGCGAAAGCTACGTATAAAAACAAGCGATTTTGAAAACGACCGCTGGGAGATGAGCCCAGTAGTTTATGAAAATAATTTTGTACCCAACACTTTAACGGCTACCGAAAAACTAAATGCTTGGCGCTTGCTTTGGGATGGAAAAACAAACAAAGGATGGCGTTCTGCAAAGTCTAATTCATTTCCTGAAAAAGGTTGGATCATGAAAAATGGAGCATTAATCGTTGCAAAAAGCAATGGACAAGAATCTGCGCATGGTGGAGATATCATAAGCAAGGAAAAGTACAGCGATTTTGAATTGAGGCTAGATTTTAAACTAACAAAAGGAGCCAACAGTGGTGTCAAATATATGGTCGACCCCAAACTCAATAAGGGTGAAGGCTCAGCCATCGGACTAGAATATCAATTGCTCGATGACAAAGTTCATCCTGATGCAAAAAAAGGAGTAAACGGCAACCGGACCATGGGTTCACTCTACGACCTCATCCCTCCAGAAAATCTAAGTCGACCTGGACAGGCTAAAGGTTTTAAAGGCATCGGACAATGGAATCAAATGCGTATAAAATCAGTAAATGGAAAAGTGGAACACTGGCTCAATGGCTACAAAATTGTCGAATACAATCGATATACTCAGCTGTTCAGAACCCTAGTCTCACACAGCAAATACAGCAATTGGGAACAGTTTGGGCAACTAAAATCAGGACACATACTGTTGCAAGATCACGGAGATGAAGTAGCTTTTAGAAGTATAAAAATCAAAGTTTTATGATAGAAGATAAAAGAAATAATTGGCCATCGTATATCATTTTTGGAATACTTTTGTTGTGTTCTTTTTCCTGTAAAGAAAAGAAAGTCAATGAAAAATCAATCGACTTGTCCACTTATCAGGTTGAAGCAGGATTTGAACTTGAGGTATTGGCCTCCGAGCCTTTGCTGATGGCACCTATGGTCATGGACTTTGATCTAAAAGGTAGGATGTGGGTACTGGAACTACCGGGGTACATGGCAAATATTGACGGAGAAGGGGAGGACGAACCAAGCGGAAGAATTATCATCCTCAAGGATCGAGATCGTAACGGACGAATGGATGAGTCCAAAATATTCCTAGACAAATTAGTAGCACCAAGAGCAATGTTGTTGGCCTATGATGGTTTGCTTTATGCAGAACCTCCTTACCTATGGTTTGTTGAAATTGAGGATGATAAACCGGGTAAAAAAATTCTCGTAGACTCTGCCTATGTGTTGACAGGTAACATTGAACATCAGGCCAATGCGCTGACCATGAACATCGACAATTGGATTTATTCTGCTCGATCCAACGCTAGATATCAACGAAAAAATGGGGAATGGATCAAAGGTCAAACCGCCTATCGTGGACAATGGGGAATGACTAAAGATCCGCTTGGGCGATTATTTTATAACGATAACTCCAACCAATTTCAAGGTGATTTGGTTTTGCCAATGGCTGCTTTAAATAATCCTTGGTTACATCCCAAATACAGTATTCGCCAACAGATTGCAAGCGATCAGCGAATGTACCCATTGCATGCAGCTATCATCAATCGGGGTTATGTGGAAGGAAGTTTGGACGAGCATGGAATGCCTCTGCGAATCACTTCTTCTTGCGGGCCAGTCATCTATCAAAGTGATTTATTTCCCGCCGATTATAATGGAAATAGTTTTGTTTGTTTGCCAGAAGGCAATATCATTAAACGCAATATCTTTCAATACAATGGAGCAAAAATATCAGCGACTCAAGCTTGGGAAAAGAAAGAATTTATTGCCTCTACTGATCTTGCTTTTCGTCCCGTCAATTTGTACAACGGACCAGAGGGCGCCATGTATGTCGTTGATTTGCATAAAGGAGTAATCCAACATCGAGCATACATGTCGCCTTACTTGAGAGCGAAGATTGAGGAACTAGAGTTGGATACGATAGTTGGCTATGGCCGAATATTACGCGTAGTTCCAGAAGGAGATACCATTCCTAATTTTCCGACTTTTGACAAAGAAGACCTAATTGACTTGGTTGAAAAGTTAAGAAGCCCACACGTTTGGGTACGTGATAAAGCGCAACAGATTTTGGTGCAAAATGAACTAAAAAAGGCTTTGACAGAATTGGTCGAACTAGCTGTTGAACGCGAATTTTCTATTGGACAAATTCATGCCATTTGGATTTTACAAGAATGGGATGCCTTGTCTTTGTTGACCATGACAGATTTATTGAGCAACTCTAATCCCCATGTTAGTGGTTTGGCTTTTTCGCTTTTAGAAAATTCAAGTCGAAAGGAAGATTTTGATATTGTGAAAACAGCGAATGACTTAAGTCAAAGAAAAAATCCTGAGTTGGATGTTTACCTCATTGCTTCATTGGGAAAGATGGCTTCCGGAGAAAAGGTTATGCGGTTTTATAAAAACATGGCTCGTAGATATTTGAAAGATCCCTTTTTTGCAGAACTAGCAGTGAGTGCCCTCAGAGGGAAAGAGCAGGCTTATCTTGATTACGAACGGATGGGGAAAGTATCGGGTTCCAGCTTATGGAATGGATTATTGAAAGAAGCTATTGCCAATAAAAAAGAAGATAAACCCAATAAAGAAATGCTTCCTGCAGTCAACAATCCTTACGGAGATAAACGTCAGAAAGGACTCGAATTATACCGCGAATATTGTAGTGTTTGTCATGGAGAAGCAGGTGGTGGTACTCAAAATCTTGCTCCTCCACTCGATGGTTCTGAATACATCACAGGTTCAACAGATCGACTGGGACTCATTATGCTTCACGGTATGCAAGGTCCGATTCACATCAATGGAAAACGCTACGAGTTTAACGCTGCGATGCCCGGTATTGGAGACAATCCACATTTAAGTGATAAAGACGTTTTGTCCATTATTCTATTTTTGCGAAATGCATTTTCTACACAAGGTACAGCAATTACAGAAGAGCGCATTAAAGATTTACGCGAACTGAAACCTAAAGATGGGGCCATGTATACAGAAGAATTGCTGAAGGAATTTTTGGATGAGAGCAAAATTGAATAATCAAATTTAGAATACCATCTGACAAAATACCAAAAGATTCAGTTTCATCAACTTGTCCGCTTGTTAGATTTTAAAGGCAGTTAACTTCGAAA
>CAKZUK010000235.1 GCA_937921775.1 uncultured Saprospiraceae bacterium | reverse complement strand
GTGTTGAGTGGTAGAGTACGATAAATTTTTTCATTGTTGTAATTTTAATATGTGATTAATAAAGCAGGCGTTTAATTTAAGTTGACTAAGAGCTTCTCTGATTTTTGATCTTAAAATCAAATTTTGAGTGCCTGCTTATTGATTTCACTTACATGACGAGGCTGTGTCTGAGAAGGGGGACAGGATTTCTATTTTTTTTTAAAAAAAGTAATTTTTATGTGTGAATAGAGGTGATTTGATGGTTCTTGATACTTAAATTTTTATACAAATGGCACTATACTTGCGAATAGGTAGTAGCTGCTATCTCCCTATCTCCTCTTTCAGCTCTTAAACACTACCACATTCCCTCCTTAACTAATATGTCATCAAGTTTTACCAATAGATAATCGCATTTCCATGAAGAAAAATTTACTTTCAATTACCTTCCTTACTTTCTCAATTCTAATATTATTCACAAGTTGTTCTAAAGAAGACGCAAGCCTTCAATCCATTGAGGGGTCTTGGGATATTTCTTCCTATCGCTTGAATGATGAAGAATTGCTAGGGTCTAAATATGAGGATCTTACTTTTGATTTTGGCACCTATCAAAATTCTAAAGGTGAAATCGTAATCCATACCACCGCCATGGGAAGTACTCCAGATTCTGACACAGGAATTTACATTATGGAGGATCACAATGGTATCGTTTCTATTAGAACGAATGAGGAGACTATCAAATTCAACTATGCTATTGTTGGTAGTAATTTAACGCTCTTTGGTGTAGATGCTGATGGGATGAGCTATTCGATGGTGGCTCGGAGGTAGGTAGGAAGTTAGAATGGCAGTAACAGTGGCAGTGAAGTGGCAGTCATAATGTAAGTGGCAGTTTTTTTCTTCTGACGCGCTCTGTTGAGTCGAACTGTATTTATTTTGAAATTGAAACTTTCACCTCCATTGTAATTGCACTGCAATTCTAACTGACACTGCAACTTTAACTTCCTAGAACTATTCCCATTCGAAAGTGTTTAATGATTGTTATTTTTAAAAACAACATTTTCACTTATGAATATCGTTTTCAAAACAAAAGTAAAAGGCAATTACAAAGACGTCATGGAACGCTTTGATCGTGATCTCTTTGAGGCGCTGAAACCAAGTGTAGGTGAGATGGAGATTATAGAATTCACTGGATCGAAAAAAGGAGATCGGGTACACATTCGTTTTGTAAAACCGCTAAAGACGGAGTGGATCAGTTTGATCACAGCTGATGGTGTTGACGAAAACGAGGCTTATTTCATTGACGAAGGTTCTACCCTTCCCTTTCCACTATCTTATTGGCAACATAAGCACATCGTTCAAAAGATTGACGAAAATCATTCTTTAATTGTCGACGATATTACGTTCAAGGCTGGAAATCCTGTGATGACTGCGCTAATGTATCCAGCTATGTATTTGGGTTTTGCACCGAGAGCTAAAATTTATCGATCTTATTTTGGGGCTTGAGTACATTAGACTTTATTCTAGACTAATTTGTATGTCCTCAAATGATCTTTTTCAGCAGTACTTTAGCTTTTTAATCGCCCATAGCTATGGCTATGCCCTCTTAAAAGAGCTTCGTTCTGTCAAAAAATCTCTATTTGATCCTTATACAAAATAGCTCAGAATAAAGTCTAATGAATATATTGGAACTTGACTAAATATTGAATCGTTGAATTTTGATTTAAGAAAAGACGCAGAATATGGAGAATGGACCTAAAAGGCTCAGCGGAATAACCATTCAAAATTCAACGATTCATTATTCAACGATTCAAAATTATCTTTATAGCTGTGATTTTGCGGCAGGCAGGTTTCATCATAGTCATATAACAAAGCGAACTTCTTTCATTCCAAAAGCCTCTTCCCCGCTAACATGAGCAATCATTAATTTTCCTGTAGGGTCTACACCTATTATTTTCCCACTAAAGACTTCTGAGTTTGGTCGCTCAAAGAGTGACTCTTCCATGAAACGATAGCAGTGTTGAAGATAGTCCGATTGAATTTTTTCGTAGTGCCCGTTTTTGAGTTGGAGGTAGCGAAATTCGAGGTGTTGACAAAGTTTTGAGATCAACTCATCCAAGTTAATGTCGGCTCCACCAATCCTCTTTAAAGAAGTCGGATTGGGTAAACTTGGATTAAATTCGGTTTGATTAACATTGATTCCAATACCGGCCACACACCACATGAGTTGGGATCCTTTGAGGCCACTTTGCAGTAAAATACCTCCCGTTTTTTTATCGTCATGATAAATGTCGTTGGGCCATTTTAATGCTAACCGATTATCGGTATAAGCTTTTAGGCAATCAAAAACACCTAAAGCAATGGCCTGCGTGAGGAGAAATTGGCGAGATGCCTCTAGAAAACTAGGATAGAGAATAACACTTAGTGTCAGGTTCATACCTGGCTCCGCAACCCATTTACTGCCAATCTGGCCACGACCATTGGTCTGATTGTAAGCCGAAATGACAGTTCCCTCCGATGGATTGCTTTTTGATATAAGATTTACAGCGTACTCGTTGGTAGATCCGAGTTCAGCAAATTGCTGTACAATTTTCCCTATAAAAAGGGTGTTTTCAATAGTATGCAAGTATTCAAGTGTTTGATAGAGATTCTGGCTAAAGAGCTTGTATTGTAAACAAATTACGCATAGTCATAAACTCTAATAAAAAATTATTATTTTTACCTATTTGTAATAGGCTATTAAACAAGCGGTATTCTAAGTAAACTAGTGAACCAAAAGCCATAAAATTTGCTTTAAGTACTAAATAAACTGCTAATTTCTTTACGCTAATAGCGTTCCCTACATATTTTATCAACAAATTTAATAAAAATCAAATTTGAGTTCACAAAAAGAAGCGCCACAAAATTTTCTTTCCGAAGAAGCACTTAACGACTTGATAATAGAAGCTATACAAGACATTAAAGGCAAAAACGTTCTAAAATTAGATCTTAGACAACTGGAAGAAGCTCCAACCAATTTTTTTATCATTTGCGAAGGTGATTCTAATACTCAGGTAAAAGCTATCTCAGATAATATACACAAACGAATTAAAGCAGAGGCACAACAGCTTCCTAGCCATTACGAGGGGCAACAAAATTCCCTCTGGATTCTAATGGATTATTTTTCCACTGTGGTTCATATTTTTTACAAAGACACCCGAAAATTCTACGAGCTGGAGGACCTTTGGAGTGATGCAGATTTCACAGAATATGAAAATTTATAGGTTTTAACCTATAAAGTCGCATAGTCTGTCGATTTTTCCCAACGATTTACGCTTTTTTTCGTTCTATTATAGATTCAGTTAATTATACAACTTAGACAAGTAGCAATAAAGCAAATTTATTCACTTTTTTTGACACCAAATCCGTCGCTTAATAATAACCTTTTCTCTAGGAAAGTAAGCAATAGTAGCAATCAATTCGATTGTAGTAATGTCAAGAAATCTCTTTAATACAATTTTCTAAATGGAAGATAAAGATAATAAGAAGCCCATTTCGCCTAAATTCAATTCTTATTGGATTTACGGAATATTAGCATTGTTCCTGCTAGGGCTCAACTTCTACAGCCTCAACAGCTCTGCTACCGAGCCTATCAGCTGGAGCAAATTTGAAGGCATGGTTAGATCTGGTGACGTCCAAACAATTGAGGTCATCAACAAAGAGCAAGCTCAGGTTTACATCAAAGACGATAAGCTAAGTAATTATCCAGATGCAGCGCAAAGCAAGTTTGGAACACCGCGCCCACATTTCGTTTTTGAGATTGGGTCTGTTGATCGCTTTGACGAAAAGCTAACACTCATCCAAGAGAGTACTCCTCGCAATGAGCGTATCGATGCGAATTATAAAACCAAAACTAATTGGCTTACACCAATCTTAGGTTGGGTTCTTCCGATCATCATCATTGTAGCTATCTGGTTATTTATCATGCGAAAAGTTAGTGGAGGTGCCGGTGGACCTGGTGGCCAGATTTTCAACATTGGTAAATCAAAGGCAACACTATTTGATGCAAACGCAAAAGTAAACGTTACGTTTGAAGATGTAGCAGGACTTGATGAAGCGAAAGAAGAAGTTATGGAGGTCGTTGACTTCCTAAAAACTCCAAAGAAATACACCTCCTTGGGTGGTAAAATACCAAAAGGGGTTCTACTTGTTGGCCCTCCTGGTACTGGTAAAACTCTTTTGGCGAAAGCTGTAGCTGGTGAAGCTGGCGTACCTTTCTTCTCAATCTCAGGATCTGATTTCGTGGAAATGTTTGTTGGAGTTGGTGCCTCGCGTGTACGTGACCTATTCAAGCAAGCTCGTGAAAAAGCGCCTTGTATTGTTTTCATCGATGAGATTGATGCCATTGGACGTGCACGTGGAAAAGGTGCGATGCAAGGTGGTAATGACGAACGTGAAAACACACTAAATCAACTGCTTGTTGAGATGGATGGATTTAGCACTGATAAAGGAGTTATCCTCATGGCTGCAACTAACCGTCCTGATGTACTTGACAGTGCATTACTTCGACCAGGTCGTTTTGATCGACAAATCGGAATTGATCGTCCTGACCTAAAAGGACGTGAAGCTATATTCAAAGTTCACCTTAAGAACATCAAAACAGGAAATGACATGAACGCCCTTACTTTGGCTGAAATGACACCTGGTTTTGCTGGAGCTGAAATCGCAAACGTTTGTAACGAGGCTGCACTAATCGCTGCTCGTCGCAACAAGCGCGAGATTGACATGGACGATTTCAATTACGCATTGGATCGTGTCATTGGTGGACTTGAAAAGAAAAACAAAATCATTGCTCCTAAGGAGAAAAAGATTATTGCTTATCACGAAGCAGGTCACGCGGTTTGTGGCTGGTTCCTTGAGCATGCTTCTCCTCTTGTAAAAGTAACGATCGTACCTCGTGGTATCGGCACCTTAGGATATGCCCAATACCTTCCAAAAGAGGAGTACATCACACGCACAGAAGCAATGCTCGACCGTATGTGTATGACCTTTGGTGGTCGTGCTGCTGAGCGAGTTGTTTTTGACAAAATATCGACCGGTGCTCAAAGTGACCTTGACCAGGTAACCAAAATGGCCTATAGTATGGTAGCGATCTTTGGTATGAATGAGAAAGTTGGTAATGTATCTTTCCACGGTATGCAAGAAGGCCAATTCCAAAAGCCTTACTCTGACGAAACGGCTTCAATGATTGACGAAGAAGTTCGTGTACTAGTAGAACAACAATACAAGCGTGCACAAATACTGCTAAAGGAAAAACGTAACGAATTAGAAATTCTTGCCAATGCATTATTGGAGAATGAGGTATTGCTTAAGTCTGACGTTGAAAGATTGATAGGGCCACGTCCTGCTGATGTAAAACTAAAACTGGAAGCTGAATCTCTCGAAGAAGAAGGAAGACAGAGCGGTGCTTCTTCTACTGACCTTCCTAGTGAAGAGGCGGATGTGTAACGATTAATTTCTGTAACACTCGCAATTAAAAAAGCGCTTCGAAACATAATGTTTCGAAGCGCTTTTTTGTTTATCAGCTTAACAATCACTGGTGCTTTCGGCGAAGAAGCGCAGTCAGGTAAAACCTACTAGGCTTATTTATTTTAAATCTACGACTTATACTTCTTCACCGCTTTTCACTAATAACTGAAATCCGTTACCGTGAATATTTACGATTTCGATATTAGTATCTGCTTTGAGGTACTTTCTTAGCTTGGTAACGAATACATCCATACTTCTTGCAGTGAAGTAGTTGTCTTCTCCCCAAATCTTAGTCAAAGCTTCAGAACGAGGAAGAATATCGTTGAGATGCACACAAAACATACGGAGTAGCTGTGCTTCTTTTGGAGATAGTTTCTCCTTAGATGTTTCATCGATGTTTTCGTTTTCTTTAAAAGTAAGAATACGAAGTGGGAAGTTAAAGTGGTATTTACCAATTATAAATTCCTTGATATCTTCACGAGGATCCGCTTTTGCAGCGCTACGCTTCAGAATAGCTTGAATTCGGTAAAGTAATTCCTCTGAGTTAAAAGGCTTGGAGATATAATCATCCGCGCCTATTTTGAAACCTTTGAGTACATCATCCTTCATGGTTTTTGCCGTAAGGAAAATGATAGGCATTGTTTTATCTTTTTCTCTGATCTCTTTTGCCAGAGTAAACCCATCTTTTTTGGGCATCATTACATCAAATATACAAAGGTCATACTCGCCTTTGTTGTAACTATCCAGTCCCATTTCTCCGTCAGTAGCAAGCGTTACATCGTATTCATGCATTTCGAGATAGGAGCGTAAAACATCACCAAAATTTTGGTCGTCTTCAACTAATAGAATTCTGTTTCCAGTTGCCATCGTTAATCGTTTTTCTTTGAAAGTTTGCCTGGCTATTTATTCTTGGGGGCCTGACAGTAAAATTAAAAAAGTTGGTTTTTTAGGTCATCGAGATTAGCTCTAGTAAAATGAGCATAATTCCGATTAAAATCAAAGTACGGGATCAATATTAAAAGGAAAAATCAGTATAAAGCTACTTCCCTTTCCTAATTCACTTTTTACATCAATTTGGCCTTTGTGAGCAGTCATCATTGCTTTTACATAACTCAATCCTAGGCCAAATCCTTTTACATCGTGCAAGTTCCCTGTATGAACACGGTAAAACTTGTCAAATATATGTTTTCGGGCTTCTTTCGACATCCCTATTCCTTTATCCTGTACTATAACTTCTACACCGTTCGGTACATTGCGTGTATGGACAGAAATTTCAGGTTTTTCTGGAGAATATTTATTCGCATTCTCCAGCAAATTATTGATAATATTTGAAACATGCGTCATATCTCCCTCAATCATGTGCACTTTCGCCTTCAAATTGGTGGAAACTGTACCATTTTTCTTCTCTACCTGTAGGGTCGCATTACGTGCAGCCTGACGAATAATATCGTGAAGATCAAGCTGTGTGTGCCTCAATTGGAAATCCTGCTTATCAATAACGGCCATTTGTAGCACTTTCTCTACTTGGCTGTTCATTCGTTTATTCTCTTGTTTAATAATATCCGCAAAGCGATTCACCTTATCGGGGTTACCACTAATCATTGGGCTTGTGATAGAATCTGCTGCTAAAGATATGGTAGCTATAGGTGTCTTAAACTCATGGGTCATATTATTGATAAAGTCCGTTTTCATCTCTGAAAGCTTCTTTTGTCGGAATATCACCTGAATGGTGTACGTAAAACAGAAAAGAATGATACCTGTAAAGATAATAGATGCTAATAAGGTAGGCCATGCTTTACTCCAAACCACACTTGCCTTGCCCGGAAAATAAATCATAAGTAACCCCGGACTTTGAATATCTAATGGAAAGAGGTCAACTCGGTATTCTGAATTGTACAAATCTCTCCAACCCGGCGTTACCGAATGCGGACTATCGTCTTTTACTACATAAAAACCGTTTCTAATCACAAAAGACTTTTCACGATCAGAGTAGATTCCATAGTCATATTGGATAAAAATTCCCATGTTTTTCAATTCCTTACGAATAAATTCATCTAGGTAATTGATATTGATCCGGTGAGTGATAGGATCCGGGTTGAGTAGTTTATTAATTTGCTGTCGTTCCAGGTAATGAACAATGCGCTCGTAACGCTCTGTGCGTTCTTGTTGACATTCTGCGCAAGTACAATCGTTATTATAGCTTCCTAACTTAGCGTAAACATTATTGAGGCTGCTACCTAAAATAGCAGAATCCATTAGAATAGTGCCGTCAATTGTCGTTTCCAATGGCACTCCACTTACACTACCTTCATCCACCTGCTTGATAATTTCTTTCTTCCAAGCTTCATCTAGATTGATAATATCAATACCATCTTTGACTTCTTCTGCTTTCTGCAATTTCTCCGTTACACGGTTGAGTACGGAATAAACATCTTTATCAAAGCGATTTTGGTTCAACTGAATAGACCAATTGATCCAATACATCTGCAGTAACACGATGCCAACAAGGGCAGCGGTCATTAAACCGATGATAAACCAAATCGCTTTTTTATTCATTAGAAATAATTGAGTGAAGCCAGGTGATTGTTTTTAGTCTGCTCACAAAACAGTTGTCTGTATTCAAAAACGCAAAGACTGAACCGACTGTTACAAATTTATACAATAGAGCTCTGGCATTTTACACTTTAACAGTCCTTTAACCTATCGTGCAATTTCGTAAAAATAATTTATTTTTGTATTGAAATTATTTAAGAAGAAGTTTTGCTTCTACAAGGAATTTGCAAGAAAACTGCTAACTGTTCAAAGGGACACATGTACGTATTTTTTTTGAACCACATAAGGCACATAGGGTCACATAAGATGTTTTTGCTTTCGCAAAAACCAAACGCTGATATTTTATCGAAGATAAAATCATCTTATCTGGTTAAACCTCGTTGATCCCCGAATCAAGCTCTAGTTACGCAAACTGTATTAAATAATCGATCGACTTGTCATCCCTATGCGAGCCTGTTTGGACAGACGGACTACCGTATATACATATTTGTAACTCTGTTGCACAACATAAACTTGAGAAATTTTGAATCGTTGAATTCGGAATTTTGAATCTCGAATGCCCCTCAAATATGAAACTCTGCGATATTGGGCAAAATCAAAATTCCGAATTCAACGATTCATTATCCTGCCTGGCGGCACAGACATGTTCAAAATTCTCTTATGGTCCACCATTAATATTGCTTTTGAGAGCAGCAACCCTAATGTCACGACTTATGTATATACCATAGGGCAGACGGACAAGTGAAGCGAGTCGAGCACACCTAGAGTCACCCTCAAAATCTTGTCATCCCGAGCGACGTAGGAGTGGAGGATAAGGAACAAAGACCAGGCAATTTCGAGGGTAGTCGAGAAACCTACCTCTTATTAGGAGATAAATTTCTCGGCTTATGACTTTGGTTAAACTTACTGTAAACCGCTCGAAATTCCCAAACCTTTGTCTTTTATCCCTCGACTCGCTAGTGCTCGCTCGGGATGACAACTCAACAGAATACTCTCTATTTGCTTTCGCTTTC
Source organism: uncultured Saprospiraceae bacterium (assembly GCA_937921775.1). Classification (GTDB taxonomy): domain Bacteria; phylum Bacteroidota; class Bacteroidia; order Chitinophagales; family Saprospiraceae; genus CALGLS01. The sequence goes on along the minus strand of CAKZUK010000235.1, from coordinate 17,987 downwards.
ATACTCAACTTAATGGTAAAGCACAAAAAAATCCCGCAGCTCAAAACAAGAGCTACGGGATTGTTTATTTAAAGCCAATGACAACTAGTTCAATGAGAATCGGATCGTCAAACCAGCCGCTGTATTCGTAATTGGGAAAGAAGCAGATGTTGCAGGTATCGTTCTACTTCTGTCGAAGAACAATCGAACGTTCAACTGTTTATTGATATCGTAATCAATAGATGGTGAAATTCGAATCGTTTTCAATCCACGAGTTGGTTCTGCAATTCCTTGATCCAGTTTGTGAACAATCGTAATATCATCACGGAATGAGAAGTCAAACTTAAAGTTCAAGTCATTTCCTTTTTGAGCCTTAGCTCCTGGCTTCGCAGGTTTCTTCTTCTTCTTACCTCTTCTACCTCTCTTCTTTTTAGGACGTTTGTTTTTAGGTAACAAGAATGGAATAATCACATCCTTCATTCTATATCCATATCCAAAAACAAACTCTGAGGTTTTCGTTTCATTCAATGAGTAATCAATATTGAAACTCATGGCAAGATTACGCGATTTCTTATAATCTACCCGGAAAGTCATGTCATTTTTAAATCGCAAATCAATTCCTAATAATGGAGAGAACTGCTCATTAATCACTAAAGCCGGAAGTTCAAATCGCGAGTAGAAGTTCCCAAGGTCATTCGTTTTCGTTATTTGCTGACTATTAAAATCTTGGTCAGTTGAGAAAGTGTTTACCGTCAAAGTTGATTTGTAACCATGTGTAATATTTACACTAGAAAACAACTCCTTAAACATAGGCATCTTACCCAAGCCACTATAAGTCAATTGCCAATTTAACTTAGGAATAGATTTAAATAATACGTTGGTTGCATAATCATCACTAATCTTAACTGTGTTCGGATCCTTGTCGGTATATGCTGCCAAGAAGGCGGGTAACAATACGTCTTGCTGCGTTCGTCCATAACCTTGTGCATAATCAGGATCATCAGGGTTAACCGTTGTTCCTAATCGCTTAGAAATAATTCCTCTATTGTCCTCAAATGTTGAAAATAATTCAGTGATGTCATCATTAAATAAAGTATTCAAAGCAAAGTAAGACATGGTGTATGATCCCACATCACGATGAGCTGCGTGCACTATGTTTGATATATCGTCTCTATAAGTTGTATCCTTAAAATATAAAGAAGAATTTTCTGTAAAGGAACGTTTCGCATCAATATCCACTTTAAAGTCAGGGAATGGCTCCAATGTCAATCGCCCTTCAATATTCTGTGTATAATTCTGAACCACTTTTTGGTTCTGGAAAGTGTTGTCTGTGATCCAGCCTTTGTTGGCGGACTGAGTCAACCAATCATTTGCTCCATCGTTATCAGTGATGTTCGGTTGGAAACCAGAAATAAATCCAAATCCTGGTGCACCAAAGCTTTCGGTCATACCTAGGTACTTTGATTTTGGCGTGAATCCAGGTACAATCGTTCCACGGTTCTCGGTATAGGTCAGTCGTCCTTTTCGCAACATCATTAATGGTCGCACCAGTGCCCGAGTCAGCTTAGAAGGTTCACCATCACCTTTCTTCTTTTTCTTTTTACCCTTTAGCTTTCCTGAACCACCGCCTTCATCGTCATCAGCACCTGCTGTTCCTATGCCACCTGAACTTCCTCGTCCTTTATTCTTCCCACCCCCACTTTTATCCAGGGCTATATCTTTACTATCTTTTTCATTAGAGCGACTTTTCCTATCTTTTCCACCTGATGAAACAGTATCTCCTTTATTCTTTCCACCACTCTTGTCTCCACCCTTTCCACCGCTATCGTCATTTCCACCTCTACTGTTTCTACTTCCTCTTTTCGAACCACCTCTTGATTTTTTATTGATCTTTTTCAGAAATTTCGATTTGTTGTAAAGCGTTTCGAAATTGACATCACCATTTAGACGACGAGTCTGGCCGTTTGTAATTACGTAACCCAATGAATCCCAATTTGACTCTCCAATTTCAGGAGGAGTAGGATCAAAAGCAAATGGATTATCCCAACTGTAATCTGCCTGGTAAGCAGCCTTCACTGTTACAAAATCAAGGAATGGAATTTTCTTCAAAGGCAAAGTGTAATCAATGGAGAAGCTATGGTTATAACCTTTTGTTCGTCCTCCTTTTTGAATACTCTCCCAGATATCATCATTAATGTCAGACCTTGATCTTCTGGTTCCATAAAGTGGATCATCCTCATTCGTATCTATATCAGTGTAATATTCTGCTTTTTCATCAATGATCGATCGGTTAATCGCATTAAAATTAAATTTCAATGCCTTAGTGATATCCCAACCAAGATTATAATTTCGATCCCAAGTAAACTTCTTGTTGTAAAAGGTATTAAAGAATGGATCGTCTCCTGCAAAACGGTAAGTCGTTTCATGGAAAGTACGATTCATCGTAGTACTAAAGCCATATATGTTTGGAGCAGGGTTAAAATTAAACTCTGAAATCAATTTTAGATATTTATCCTTTTTGATCAACTTCTTAAATGGTGTAATAAAAGTAGTCGGTCGGCTATAATCATAATTCAGAATACCACTGTGGGTTTTCAATTGATCGTTCTTGATAATTGGATCATGACTTTTCGTTTCTGTATAAGCATAGGTCAAACTAAAGTTCTCAATATTCCAGGGTAGTTGCAGTTTGTTTTTATTGGTTCGTTCTTTACGAACATTTGTAAAGTTCAAACTCTTAATCTCTACCTGATCTACTGCTTGTTCTCGAATCGAATCACGGTCAGCATTCGATGTTGCCTTATCCAATTTATCCTTCAATGTGATATCCAAGTCATATGGATCATACTCTGGTGTACTTACAGCATTAGAGTATTGCACATAAGCTGGAATCTTTATTCCCGATTTTTCCGGAAGAAATTTACCTAACTCAAAATTACCCGCAATATCATATTGAACAACCTGTTCTCTCTGGCGCTCAAGTGCTTTCTGCTCTAGCTGACCCCATCCAATTGAGCTATAGCTACCAGACATTGTCACTGTACCAAAGTCAGCTAAATTGAAGTCAAGCCTTGCCAATGCTGCAGCTCCACCTCTTTCGTCTATACCACTTACACGCAATTCGTTGACCCACACCTCCGCACAATGCGATTGCTCACTTCGATTGACCACACCAATCATTGCTCCTTTTATATTCCCAAGGTTTGGATTTCCTTTCACTCTGACCTTCACTTCCTTTCCTAGTTCTGAAATAAAGGTATCTTCATAAGGTTCGTTCAAGGGATGACCAGCATCGTTACGAGCAATTTTTATCGTTTTAAAGTCTTCGAAATTAATATCGAAATTATTATTCTCTTTCCAAACTTCCTCTTTATACTCATCCGTCTCCGCTGTTAGCATATTGTTTGTGGACATCGTCAAGGGCAACTCGTATTCATAATAATTTTTCTCAAAATCGGAACCAATTCGAATAAAGACCGACAAATCACCATCCGGAACAGATTCCAAATCGACCATCTCTACCATCGGGTCATTGGCTTCTGCGTGGACAAACATTTCCATTCTGTCATAAATCCGCATATCCAAATTTATGATTTTATAAATGGCCCGAGCTGTTTGAGGTTGTAGTCCACAAACCTCCATCGCCAATGATTGTTCATTTTCTAAAACATCATAAGTTGTGTTTGTTGATTGCTCACGTTGGATACCTAATGGTAAAACATAACCAAAAGGAATCTTACTAGCGTTCTCTTCAATATTTACTGCATTTACATCGAATGAAGTTAGGCTTTCTTCTGGCTCAACAATTACTGGTCCACCGTCTGCTGGATCTACGTGTACCTGTACACTACGTCGGTAACGTCTCCACTGGTTACGAACCAACTCAAGAGAAGCAAATCGAAGTGTAATCGGATCGTTAAAACCGTGCATATACATTCGCATAAAACGAATGGAACGGAAATCCTGAATCCCTCCTACTGCCTTTGCTCCTTGATCCAATGGAATTTTAAACCGGTACCAAGTACGATTATCATCTCCATCTCGAACGTCTGTAATATAATCACTCAACTGAAGCGTTTGTTCTCCATTCATATCTATACCTCCAATCTCCAATGGGATCTTGTATTGAAAATAACTTTCTGTTTCATTCAAGGTATTATCCTGATTCAAATCTTCCGTATCTGGTGTTTGCTTACCCAATACGGTGGAGTTACCATCTGGGTTTGGTGTATTACCTTCTGGATTTGCTGATCTTTTATAGCGATCTAAAACAGAAGTACCATTAGGAAAATTATCTTCATCTCTAGGGTCAACAAAATCATCATTGGATAAGTCACCAAGTATTGTCGTTTTAGCTGCCGTCGACAATGTTGATCCATTAATAGCTGTAAAGTAATCTGGGAAAACATCCTGTTCGTTCGCACTACCAACCCCATCAAACCCAACATCCTGTAATACTCTTTTATCTTGATCGTTGACAAAAGCATTGGTAATAGCTGGAGTACGAGGTATATAGCCCCAGTTCGTTTGATCCACCGCAGTAGTTCCATCTGTAGGGATTCCATTTTCAAAAAACTTTCTAGAATCTCTCAATAAGTCTTCCGAGATATTTCCAAGTTCTATATAAAGGTCACCACCATCAGTAGCGGCACCTCCCGGTTTATTCATAAATGGATTCAATAACCAGAACTCAATATATTCTACGTTGGCTGCTTCAAAATCATTCGTATTAAGTGCACGCATGATTCCTCCCCATCTCGTTGCAGGGTTAATCAAACCTCCAGCATTATTCAAACCATCGGAAAATTCCGTTCCTCCGGGGACATCAAAATTATACGCTCCACGTTCATCAGGAAAGTAAGAAAGGTTTAAGGATTGTATTTGAGTGTTTAATCCCGGGGTCAAACTTCGATTTGGAAAAATCTCTGTTTGAGGGATAATTTGCGTGTAGGGATCTACATTACCGTCACCAGCCAAAAGTGTCTCTACCCTATACCAACTAACGTGTCCACGGTTGACACCAGAAATTGTATTATTTAATTGCTTTGATTCTGGGAAAAGAGGATTATTTCCCTGCGCGTCATCCTGAGGCACACTCGCTAGAGACCAAGCCGTCACCGGAGTCGTTAGTGTAAATCCTGAAGTACTTCCTTCAAAGTCATCAATATAAACGACACCTTCTTTACCATCATTTGTGTTGATGGCCTTGGCGTGACCTGGGCGAAGGAAGGCTGCTTCTGCCATAAAGTTGATACTAGATGCTTCTTTGGTTTCAATAAATGGAATTTTATCTACCATTTTAGTTAACCAAGGCGCTTCCTTACTATAATTGACATCAAGACCATATACACGGTTACTGATTGGATCATCACCGATGTTTACCTTTTGGGTAAATGGTCGTTCAAAGAGGTGCATATAAGTACCACCTACATTTAGATTTTTACTTATTTCATAATCTGCTCGTAAGCCCAATAGTGTTTTGGTTTGAAAGCCAAAAAGCGTATTGTCTTCGAAAGATATGTTGATAGGTTGACCTGAATTAATATAAGCCTCATTCAAAATCTTCACCCGTCCTATATTATAATCAATTTCATAATCACGACCTTCCACCAATCTAGCACCACCTGCTTGCACGACTACTGATCCCGGTGGTAGGTTAAATGAACCTAATGAAATTTCGGAAGAGACACTCGATTTATAACTACCCCTTACAATGAAACGATTGAATTCAGGATATTCTCTTGCTCTAGTGATAGTAGAATCGTAAAGCATTTGATAGGTATACTGTGTCGGATCCACATCATCTTCTGCAATACCCTTTGCTAAAGAAGAACCAAAAGGTTCCAGTACCGGAAACATGATTCGCCCGTTTTGCGGGTTAATGGTTACACCGGGAACAAAGTCAAATTGTCCATCAGGGAATGGATCACCTTGTGTGTTCAAACGATCCAGATTAAAGATTCTAAGTAGTGGCTTATTTTCCAAACCAGGTTCAGGTAAGAAACGCTTCTCCCCTCCTCCCGGATCTTCATACAAGATATCCAATCGAAAATCTTCCTGACTTACTTGGAAAGCACCGATTGAGTAAACGTTTTTCATCATCAAATCCCATGCTGGTAAGTCAATACGTGGTGTTGTACTTTTTAGCATTTTTACGAAGATCACTTCTTGCGGAGGCAAGGTATCTATTTCGTTAGGAGTACTGTAGGAGTCGTTTGCAAATTCTCCAACCTTAAAAGTCTTACCGTTATATTCATAGGTATAGGCAACCCCTAAAATTTGGTCAGGTCGTAAGTTGACGTTGATGGAAACGAAACCAAGTTGGTTGTTGACAGTATATTCATTGGGACTCAATAAACGAGCACTAATTTTTTCGAAATCTTTTGATTGGTCAAAACGGAATTCGTTTTGCAAAACAGAAACCGCATTATTCAATTGACGAGCTCTTGGGTTGTCACGAAGGTCACGGTGAATATCATTGGCATCCACATCTCGAATGATGTCACGACCTGGCAAGGCATTTCGACCATAAATATCAATACTTCTTGGCGATGCAGGTAGTTGATACAATGGGTTATCATTCGTCATTCGAGTTGCTTCACCTAAATCCGCTACCGCTACAATATCTCTTACGTTGACTGTTTCATTTCTATCGTTGGTAATCCATACTTGAATTTCACTAACTCTAAAAAGACTATTGATTTGAGGCAGTCCTTCTAGTGCTTCTTCAAAGACAGCTCTATTATAATGAGACAAAAAGAAGTGACGGTTTTCATCATATTGGTCGGCAGTAACTTCAAATTCTTGTAGTTGCGCACCACCTTGAATTGTAATGTTTTCTCTTTGTGATTTCTGTTGAGAAGCTAGTGCGGTTAATCTTAGTTTACCGAATTGAAGTTCCGTCTTCAAACCAAATAAACTTTGCGCACCTTGTATCAGCGTTCCTCTGAGTGGTAAACTAACGTGCCCAGCTTCAATCTTTTTTATTATTTCATCTTCACTAAAATTATCACTTGCATACTCTAGTTTCATTTGATTTTCAAAATCGAATGTAGCTTGGGTGTTGTAGTTAAATCCTAATTTCAATTTCTCACCTATTTGTCCGGTAGCACTCATTTGAATGGCCATATCAAAATCAAAACCACCTTGCTTTTGCTGTCTTAAGGTTAGATTCGGATTTTGGACTCTTTGAAAGTCGACACCAAAAGTTAAGTCAATATTTCCTTGAGGTCGGATATCCACTTTGGTACCTCCAAATAATCGTTCGATTACATCGCGTTGCACATCAATCTTTGCAAGTGGATCAGCCAGACCACTGGCCCCTTTACTACCCGAGGAGACCCCGGCCAGCTGTTGAAAATATTCTTGCTGTTGTTGCTCGGCACTCCATTGCATGTACTCTTCGTAGGTCATGTAAGTGGGCATTCTAAAATAATCGTCACCAATTTTTTCAGAAATGATGTACTGCTCCGATTCCGGATCGTACTCAATCTCACGTTCAATGATGCTTGGATCATCCAAATCAAAAGGATTATTGATTGGATCATTTACGAAATCACCGTAGCGATCCTTTAGAGGAATCGTATCCTGTGTGACTAGGTAATCGGTCGTGTAAGGGTCCTCTAGGTTGGCACCGCCAGGAAAAGTAGCAAAAGCAAATGTGCCAATTCCTAAAACCAAGATTAGACTGAGGAGTAAACTGTTTATCTTCATAATTCAAAAAGATGCGTAGTCAAAAGGCTTCATTTATATTTGGAAGTTTGAATAAAAGCCCTTTTTAAAAGATATCTTTCGAAATACAGATTACCTATCTGATTAGTAAGCTGCCTTCTCCGGATATTTATTTTCGTGTTTTAAAAAAGTAGTTTTATGACTACTTGATATTTAATTACTTGTCAATAACGCGATTGTGCCTTTTGCTTTACATCATGGCCCAACTTTAACATGTGTGAATATCAAATGATGCAATGGTGTAAAACAGGTTCTTTGACCACAATACCAGAGCAAACATCTCAACTGGTTCTTTTACGGTAAAACCAGTGAATTTGTTTGCATAAATATCCAAATAACGAATTCTTAAAAAAGAGTCCGATTTTTCAGGATAATTTAGTCTAGTAGTACAACAAAAAATAAAGTTGAGCCACTACAATCAAAAAATCAAATCTAAATGACCACAAGAAATGTGGATTGATTACTTGATTGAGCGTAAGTGGCCTAAATTATTTTTTATAATAATTAAAGGACCTTTCAATGCTGTTATAATGCAATTACCAAGACGGGAAAACCCAAGTAAAAGGCCAAAATGGTTATGAAATTCAGTCAATTACTTGAAGTTGTTTTTCAACAACTTCTTTATGAGAGCTGCTTCAGGGCGATCTTTATCAAACCTTCTACTTTATCAATCTCGTTGTTCTCTTTCAAAATCTGATTAAGTGTTCGTTGTACCTTGTTCTTTTGAAAACCTAAAGCAACTAATGCAAATAACGCTTCATCTCTTAAAGTATTGTTCACTGGAAGCATTGTAAGAGGCGAATCTCCTGAGTCTTTGATAATTTTATCTTTCAAATCCAGAATCATCCGTTTTGCCGTTTTGGGCCCTACCCCTTTCACCTTTTTAAAGGCGACTACATCTTCACTAATAATTGCTTGTCGAATCTCTATAGTAGGCATAGACGACAAAAGGACCTGAGCTGTATTAGGTCCGATTCCAGAAACCGATATTAATAATTTGAATAAGCTTCGTTCTGCTTCATCTCCAAAGCCATAAAGCGTATGAGCATCTTCTTTTACATGTAAATAAGTCAAGATTTTGACCTCATTCAGATGTTCTACATGTCCGTAGGTATTCAGGCTGATGTTGACCTGATAGCCGACACCCCCAGTCGTTTCTACTACGATGGAGGTCGGTGTTTTATGCGTAATTTTACCTTTTAAATAAGCTATCATTTGACCTTGTAATAAATTGCGGGTCGAAGGTACAAATTTTTATCTTTGTGGCGATTGCAAGGATGTTTGCTTTTTTAAGGAAAATTTGCAAAGGTATTTTAATAAAAATTGTGGCTTAGAAGGGGGAAGTACTATACTTAAGCTACGTTTACTGAACGTAAAAAGTTTACGTAAATGTCCGCTAATAAAACCTCCATCAATACTAATCCACATGAATAATCAAAAAGAAATGAATATACTATTGATTGGAAGTGGCGGAAGAGAACATGCACTTTCGTGGAAATTAGCTCAAAGCCCACTTTGCGAGGCACTTTATATTGCTCCGGGCAATGCTGGAACTGCTAGTTGTGGTACCAATGTGGCCCTCAGTATCAGTGACTTTGAAGGTATTTGCGATTTTATACGCCAAAATGGGATCAAAATGCTAATTGTTGGCCCTGAAGCACCTTTAGTAGATGGAATTTATGACCATTGCAAAGCTGCTGCAGGACTAGAAGATCTCATTATTGTTGGCCCATCTAAGGAAGGAGCTCAATTAGAAGGCAGTAAGTCTTACTCTAAAAAATTTATGGCCGACTACGGCATACCAACAGCTGGCTACAAAAAATTCACTTCGACCGATCTACAGGAAGGACTTGATTACCTCGATACCCAAACACCTCCTATCGTTTTGAAGGCAGATGGACTTGCAGCTGGTAAAGGTGTTTTGATTTTGGATAATATAGCTGAAGCAAAAACAGAATTGACTGCTATGCTAGATGGAAAGTTTGGTGAAGCTAGTAGTACGGTTGTCATTGAAGAATTCCTTGACGGAATTGAATTCTCTGTTTTTGTACTAACTGACGGAAAAGATTATCAAGTCCTACCCGTAGCCAAAGATTACAAACGCATAGGTCATGGTGACACAGGTTTGAATACGGGTGGCATGGGAGCAGTGTCTCCTGTTCCCTTTGTGGATGCCGAGATGATGCAAAAGGTAGACGAACGGATTATTCAACCGACCATCAAAGGTTTGATTGATCGCAACATTACTTACAAAGGTTTCGTCTTTATTGGTCTCATTCGAGTCGCTGGTGAACCTTACGTTATCGAGTACAATTGCCGAATGGGTGACCCTGAAACAGAGGTCGTCATTCCAAGAATAAAAAACGATTTAGTTGAGCTACTAGCAACGATGGAAAATGGCAAATTGGCTAGCACTACTATTGAAAAAGATGAACGAAGTGCAACAACTGTTATGCTCGTATCTGGCGGCTACCCAGAGGCCTACGAAAAAGGTAAACCTATCAGCGGTACAACAGCAACTAAAGACAGTATTATTTTTCATGCAGGCACTAAAATGGAGGGTGACAAATTAGTAAGCAACGGAGGACGCGTCATCGCTGTCACTTCCTTTGGTAAGGATCTACAGGAAGCTCTTGCCATTTCAAAAAAGAATGCAGATTTGATCGACTTTGAGGGGAAGTATTACCGGAAAGACATTGGCTTTGATTTGTAGATTCCCTTTGTCCTGAGGATCGCTAAAGCGATCTGAATGGGACACCGATTTGACGAATTACGCCTGCCTGACTTGATGCTAGATCAGACATGTAGGCGTTTAATCCGTTGCATCCGTGTCCCATCCCCGTTAGCAAAAAATTAAAAAAAATCAATGCTCCACAGCATAAAAGACATAACAAAAATCGTGAACGGCAAGCTGCTGAATGGAGCCGCTGTAGATGTACAAATCGCACACTTACTTTTAGACAGTCGACAAATTCTGTATCCACAAGCTTCTCTCTTTTTTGCATTAAAAGGGAAGCATCACAATGGGCACAAATACATTACTGATCTCTACAAAAAAGGAGTGCGAAATTTTGTTGTTTCTGAGCAACAAAATTACACTGCCTACGAAGGAGCTCACTTTATATTTGTGAAAGACACTTTGAAAGCGCTGCAAAATTTAGCAGCTTCTCACAGAAATAAATTTTCATTAGAAACCATAGGAATTACCGGAAGTAATGGTAAAACTATTATCAAAGAATGGCTATTTCACTTACTACACAAAGACTACTCAATAGTCAGGAGTCCAAGGAGTTATAATTCACAAACGGGAGTCCCACTATCCGTCTGGCAAATCAAAAAAGAACATCAACTAGGAATTTTCGAGGCGGGAATATCGGAGATGGAAGAGATGGACAAACTCCGGAACATCATCAACTGTTCGATTGGTTTGTTCACCAACATAGGTCCGGCACACAGCGAAGGCTTTGTTTCAATTGAGAAAAAAATCAATGAAAAAGTTAAGCTTTTTGAAAATGCCAAAACGATTATTTATTGCAGTGACGATCCACGTATTGTACAGGCGATGACGCGCTTTGACAATAAGGAACACTTCACTTGGTCCAGACAATTCAATGCCGATTTAAAAATAACTTCTATCGAAAAGCAGAAGGATGGTTCTAGCAGTATTATTGGAATTTTCAAAAAAGAAATTCATCAAATTTTCATTCCGTTTCATGATGCTGCGCACATTGAGAACGCGATACATTGCTGGGCTATACTTTTGCATTTTAGAATAGCTCCTAAAGTTATTGAGGAGCGAATGAAGAAGCTTGAATCCGTCGCCATGCGTCTTGAAATAAAAGACGGCATAAACGGTTGTTCCATTATCAATGATAGCTACAATTCTGATCTAAATTCGCTACAAATAGCTTTACACTTTCTGGAACAACAAAGCAATCAAGAAAAACAAACACTTATACTTTCTGACATTTTACAAAGTGGCCAAACACTCAAGAATCTATATCAAGAAGTTGCTGAAATTATCATAGAAAAAAAAGTAGATCGTTTCATAGGAATCGGAACAGACATCAAAAACATCAAGTCATTTCTTCCTCCCCAAATTGATGAAAAATTCTATCCAGACACCCAATCATTTATCGAAAATTTTGATATTAATAGTTTTCAAAGCGAAAGCATTCTGATAAAAGGAGCACGTCAATTTGGTTTTGAACGAATTGCACATTCACTCTCACAAAAAGTGCACAAAACGGTTTTGGAAATCAATCTGAACGCACTTACACACAACTTACACGTATACAGCCAATACCTACAGGCAGGCACTCGTATGATGGTCATGGTAAAAGCCTCTGCTTACGGAAGCGGTAGCTATGAAGTAGCTCGACTACTTGAGTTCAATAAGGTAGATTACCTAGCTGTTGCCTATACGGATGAAGGTGCTAGTTTACGCGAGGCAGGCATCCAACTTCCAATCATGGTCCTCAATCCAGACGAACAAAGTTTTGATCTGATTACCCGCCATCAATTGGAACCTGAGATTTACAATCTGCGCTTACTTAAAAGTCTGATTCGATATTTGCCGAAAGGGAAAGAAGTCGCTATTCATTTAAAAATGGATACCGGGATGAAACGTCTCGGATTTGATGAAGGCGACTTAGGAGAGTTACTCGTTCTGCTTAAAGCGAATAAAAACCTTAAAGTTCAATCCGTTTTTTCTCATCTAGCAGCTAGTGAAGATGACCAGGAGGATATTTTTTCCAAACAACAAGTCGCTACCTTTAAAAAATTATATGACCACCTAACAAAAGAATTAGCCCATCAACCTTTGAGGCATATTCTCAATTCGAGTGGTATCGTGCGGTTTCCACAGCACCAGATGGACATGGTTCGTTTAGGTATCGGACTTTACGGAATTGATAGCTCTGAAGAAATACAGGACCAATTAGAGGTTGTCCAGCGACTCAAAGCTACTATTTCTCAGATCAAACAAGTTGCTCCAGGAGAAACAATTGGTTATAGCCGAAAAGGTAAAGCAACCAAACCATTGCGTATTGCAACCATCAGCATCGGCTACGCTGACGGACTATTAAGAGGAGCTGGCAATGGAAATTATGCGGTTTATGTGAATGGCAAACCAGCCTCAATCATTGGCAATGTATGCATGGACATGTGTATGATCGATATTACCCCTTACCCTGAAGTGCAGGAAGGGGACGAAGTCGTGATATTTGGTGACCAGCCCAGCATTCGCGATTTAGCTGAAAGTCTTGGAACCATCTCTTACGAGGTGTTTACTAATATCTCCTCTAGAGTGAAAAGGGTTTATTTTCAGGAATAATGAGAAGTGGGAAGTAGAAGGTCGAAAGATCACTCGAATGTGGTGCCCTCTCTAGAATTGGCTTCCATTAATCTTAAAAAAGAACATTTAACGTAAATACGAACAAACGATTCCGCTACGCTGCATCTCGAGAATCGTTCTGACTATTCGGATTACAAGCAAAATCGCTGTATTGCCCTCTTATAAAAGATAGAAATCCCCTGTATAAAGCTCACAAATCAAGGCCAGAATCCTTCTTCTCTTAAGTCTGGAAGTTTACAAGCCTCCAAATAATAGTAAGCCACTATCAAACGTTTGAATTCTCGACCCATTTTAGAAGTTGTTTAAAAACTATTTACAGAGAAAATTTGCTAATTTTGCAAGGTTTTTCTTAGGAACCGAGATTGTAGTAATTTACTTAAAAAATTAAAGACATGACTAAGCGATTGATATTGGGCCTAATGGCTATTATTTGCCTTCAAATAAGCCTTTTTGCTCAAAAAAATGACCCTGTTTTATTTACAGTTGCCGATAATCCGGTCAACTTATCTGAATTTAATTACATCTATTCCAAGACAAATGGCGAAAAGGCCAACTTCTCACGGGCTTCTTTGGAAGAATATCTTGATCTCTATGTAAAATTCAAATTGAAAGTTCAGCGTGCAAAAGAGATGCAACTGGACACAGTCCCTGAATTGAAGCGAGAATTAGCCGGCTACCGTCAACAATTAGCGAATTCTTATCTAGTTGATAAGGAAGTAACCGAAAGATTGGTGAAGGAAGCTTATGAACGGACTAAGAAAGATGTTGACATCAGCCACATCATGGTTGCAGTCAAAGCAAATACTCCAAAATCAGATGATGCCGCAGCGTTGAAAAAAATCAATGAAGTTTATGCACAACTTCAAAAAGGTGTGAGCTTCGCACAAGCTGCTAAAGATTTCTCAGAAGATCCTTACTCTAAAGAAAAAGCTGGCCGACTAGGATTTTTCACTGCACTATTTCGTCAAGGGTTTTATGAAATGGAAACTGCAGCCTACAATACTCCAATCGGAAAGTTCTCTAAGCCGGTTCGAACTGCTGCTGGTTACCACATCATAATGGTTAACGATGAACGACCAGCTCGAGGTGAACTTACCGTTGCTCACATTCTGGCACGTCATCCAAAAGGAAAAGATGGCAAGCCGACCAACTCAATTGAATCAAAAGCTAAAATTGAAGCGATTTATAAAATACTGACTGAAGGTGGTAGCTTTGAAGAACAGGCAAAGGCACAATCAGAAGATAAAGCGACTAAATCAAAAGGTGGTCTTATCGGACCATTAACCACCAACAGTCCTGTTGACGAAACGTTCAAGGATGCTGCTTTTGCATTAGCAAAAAATGGAGACTACACCAAACCTTTCCAAAGTTCTGTAGGATGGCACATCGTAAAACGTATCAACAAAAAAGACACCGAAGAATACGACATTGCCAAACGAAGATTGCAAACCAAAATTCTTGAGAGTGGTAAAAAACAAAAGAGCTCTAGCTTTAGCCGACAGGCAATTGCAAAAACAGCTATGGTTGATCGCATTAAAAAAGATGGTCAATTTAAAGAAAATTCAGCTGCGATGACATCTTTTGTAAATTCATTAGATAGTACTTTTGTTACGCCAAAGTGGAAGGTACCAACAACTGGTAGAGATCAAGTACTTTTTGAATTTAGCAATGGCTTGAAATTTAAATCTGGCGATTTTGCAGATTATGCAAGACGTTCTTCAACTCGTATGCGCGCCAATAAGCGTACAGGAATGAACGATTTAGTAGCACAAATTTATGCCTCTTATATAGAACAAAGCTGCCTTAAATACGAAGAGTCTCAACTAGAAGTAAAATACCCTGAGTTTAAATCATTGATGCGCGAATACGAAGAAGGTATTCTTTTATTTGAAGCAACTAAACTATTGGTTTGGGATAAAGCATCACAAGACACAGTTGGTCTAAAAGCATTTCACAAAAAAAATCCTGGAAAATTTAAATGGGATGAACGTGCTGAAGTGACGATTTACACACTTAAGTCTACTGACCTTGCCTCTAAAGACGAGATCAAAAAAATGGCTTCTGCTAAAATCACAAACCAGTCTCTAAAAGACATGGATGCTGACAAAAGAAAAGTAGCTATCCAAACTAAAACAATGGAAAAAGGGAAAGATCAGAAGCTAGCTAATGTTAAATGGAAAATAGGAGCAATGACCGATTGGGAAGTTAATCCAAGAAACAAAGCAGAAAGCTTCATCAAAATAGACAACATACTTCCTCCTGCGGATAAAACCTTGAAAGAAGCTCGTGGCTATGTGATCGCTGACTATCAAGACGATCTTGAAAAAGAATGGTTGAAAGAATTGCGCGAAAGCTACAAAGTAAATATTGACAACAAGGTTTTTGAAAGTATGATTAAAAAATAATCACTCAACTCGCTCTCGCTCGGGATGACAAGTTTTTGAATTGTCATCCCGAGTAGAGAAAAGAGGCAAAATACACCAGCTATATAAGTGCCAGACCGAAATTAATTTACGGTATAATCGCTGAGCCTTTTTAGCTTACTCTTCCTAATTTATTGGCTACAGCCAAAAGGATGAAGCCAATAAATTAGTCGATTAAACTAATAATTCATCAACGATTAAAGTTAAAATAATTATGTCCCGGCACTTAATGCGATTGAATAAATCATATTTTTTGTTTTTAACACTGACTCTCGGATTGGTATTTTCCAACTGTGGTACAAAGGAAGAAGCGCCGGTTGAGAATAATCAAAAACTTGCGAAGGTTTTTAATAAGGTTTTATATCTCTCGGATTTGGAAGGAATGATTCAGTCAAGTGATAATCCGCAGGATAGTTTACTGAGATTGAATGCACTGGTTGAGAAATGGGTACGGGACAACTTGCTGATGCATGAAGCTGAACGTAATATCTCTAAGAACCTGAACATTGACCAACTGGTTAGGGATTATCGTGCTTCACTCATTCGCCATAGCTATGAAAAACGTATGGTAGAAGTATCGCTTGATACAATCATTAGCCAACAAGAACTTTTGACTTATTATGAAACCAACAAAGAGCAGTATCAACTAACGAATACGATCATGCGTTGCCACTTCTTAAAAGTACCAAAGTCAATAGCAGATATTGGCGACGCAAAAAAGCTATGGAAAAACAAAGGCGCTTCTGATAATGATTATAAAGCACTTTTGGAATATGCCAGTCAGTTTGCTGAAGTATACATGCTGGAAGACAGTCTTTGGTATAAGGTTGATAATATCGCTTTGCAATTGCCAAAAAACACGATTAGTCCAAGCAAGGTAAAGTCAGAGAAAAAGTTTTCATTAGATGACGACAATTACCATTACTTCCTCGAAGTATTGGAAACAATTGGCGCTAAAAAAGTAGCACCATTAGAATACATAAGAGATCAGGCAACAAAGGTGATTTTGCACAAACGTAAGTTTAAACTCCTCGAAGAAAAGAAAGAAGAGTTTTATGAACGGGAAACGCAAAGGAACAACGTCGAAATCTTTATCAATTAAATTTGTACCCTCAAGCAACTCATCATCGGAGGAGTGCACCTTAACTAGAGAGTTTAAGAAAGAAAAGAACATTTTATAAAAATAGTATTATGAAGAGAATTTGGTTTTTACTTATTGCGTTTACCTACCTAAGCCTCAACGCATCTGCACAAGAAAGAAAAGTTATTGACAAAGTGGTCGCAGTTGTCGGTAGCGAGCTGGTATTGCTCTCAGACATTGAAGATCAGCACAGCTACATGCAGCAGCAACAGGGTTCGTTACCTGATGATTTCCGTTGTACTATCCTTGACAATCTACTGGCCAATGGCTTATTGTTGAATCAGGCGAAACTTGATTCAATCTTGGTCACAGAAGAAGAAATTGATTTACAACTTTCTGCTCGTTTCGATCAAATTTTAAATTTGATGAATAACGACCCGGAACAGTTTGAAGCCTACTATGGCCAAACTATTCCCAAAATGCGAGAGAAGATGAAAGGTGATTTGAAAAACCAAGTTCTGGTAGAAAGAATGCGGTCGTCCATCATTTCAGAAGTAACGGTTACACCAGCAGAGGTAAAAACATTTTTCAATCAGGTACCTGTTGATAGTTTACCTTATTTCAACTCAGAAGTTGAACTGGCGGAGATCGTGGTCAAGCCGAAAGTAAACGAAGTACAAAAAGGCATTGCAAGAGAAAAGCTAGCTGAAATTCGAACTCGAATCATGGAAGGTGGTGAAGACTTTGCGGAGTTAGCAAAAAAATACTCTGACGACCTTGGCTCAGGTCGTGCTGGTGGTGATCTGGGTACAGCAAAAAGAGGGAGCTATGTTCCTGCTTTTGAAGCTGCAGCTTACCAATTGGAAGACAATGAAATTTCTGAAATAGTAGAAACACAGTTTGGTTTTCATATCATTCAGCAAATTAAGCGATTAGGTAATTCTATTCGCTTGCGCCATATTCTGGTAAAGCCTGCAATAACTGATGATGATTTGAAAGATGCTTTTGACGAACTAACTAACATTCGTGCATTGATACAAACAGACTCTGTTACTTTTTCTAAAGCAGTAAAAAAATATTCGAATGAAGACGAGCAGAGTTATACCAATGATGGTAACCTCGTCAACCCTGGTTCTGGTAACACCTTTTTTGAAATTGGTGATTTAGAACCAGACATTTACTTCGCGATTGACACCATGGAAATTGGTCAACTATCTGCACCACTTCAGTTTAAAACAGGTCCTGGTGAAACTGCTTACCGCATTATTTATCTAAAGTCTCGTACCAAGCCACATAAAGCAAGTTTGGCTTTAGATTACTCCAAAATCAAAGCAGCTACTATTGAGCAAAAAAAGAGCATGCATATTGGTAAATGGGTAGAAGAAAGAGTTGGTTCTACTTTTATTAATGTTGCTGC
>CAKZUK010000234.1 GCA_937921775.1 uncultured Saprospiraceae bacterium | reverse complement strand
GTGATTTTGAAAACGCGATTTTTATCCAACTGGTCCGTCATCCTTATGCTATGGTCAGTTCTTTCGAGCGCATGCATATGGATCAGGTGATGTACCTACATCCGCACGACTACAGCGCCCGCGCTACCGGCGAACTCATTTGGACGCAAAGTCACCACAACATAAATGAATTTCTAAAAGGTATTCCACAAAACAGAAAAGTTCGAATCAGATACGAAGATTTAGTTCGTGAGCCAGAAAGGGTCATGAAGGAAATGTGCGCAACCATTGGTCTAAAGTACGACCCCGCACTAATCAATCCTTACCGCGACATCGAAAATAAAATGACCGACGGAATCTACCAAAATTCAAAACCAATGGGCGACGTTCGTCTTTTGGAACATGGAAAAATAGATCCCAAACTAGCAGAAGCTTGGAAAGGTGTAAAGGGAAATAATTTTCTCAGTAACACCACTTGGAATCTGGCAGAAGATTTAGGCTACGACCCAAAAGCAAAAGAATTGGATGCCCCTATAATTAGTGAAATAGAAGAGGGGGAACCAAAAAGTCATAATACAAGTACAAAATCTCATTCAGATTCTCATTCACATTCTAATTCTATCGCAATAGTGGGAATGGCGACTCATCTTCCAGGAGCAAGAAATATAAAAGAATTTTGGGACAACCTAATCAACGAAACCGACGTCAGTACCACCTTCACCGCAGAAGATCTAATCCGTGAAGGATTAGACCCACAAATACTAAACGATCCCGACTACGTCAATAGAGGAATGTATCTCAAAGGTGCAGATAATTTCGCAGCAGAATTTTTTGGTTACCTCCCAAAAGAAGCAGCATTGATGGATCCTCAGCATCGACTCTTTCTAGAATGTGCTTACTCTGCATTGGAAGACGCAGGTTATGATCACAGTAGAGCCGATAAGAAAATCGGAGTCTTTGGAGGTGTTGCTCGAAATACGTATTTAGTAAACAATGTTATTACGCATCCTAACTATTTTAAGTCAGTTGATGATTTTCAATTGGGAATTACCTTGGAAAAAGATTTTCCTTCTACAAGAGTAGCATATAAATTAAATTTGAAAGGCCCCGCTGTCAATATTCAAACGGCTTGTTCTTCTTCAGGAGTAGCACTGCATTTGGCTTGTCAAAATTTGAGAGCTGGTGATAGTGATATGATCATTGTTGGAGGAGGTAGAATACAACCGCCAGTGGCCTCAGGGCATTTGCACAAAGAAGGACATGCCCTTTCTCCCGATGGCTACATCCGTGCCTTTGATGCGGATGCAAACGGAATGGTGCGCGGTCACGGAATGGCTTTTATTGTCATAAAAAAACTAGATCAAGCAATCGCTGATGGTGATACCATTCATGCAGTGATAAAAGGCTCAGCAATTGGTAATGATGGAGACGATAAAGTCGGATTCACCGCACCAAGTGTCAACGGGCAATCTCGAACAATCCTAGATGCGTACAAAAACGCAGGAGTCGATCCAACAACAATTAGCTATATAGAAGCGCATGGAACAGGAACCAACATTGGAGACCCAATCGAAATGGCTGGACTCACAAAAGCCTTCAGAGCGCATACCAATAAAAAAACATTCTGCGCAATCGGTTCTGTAAAAACAAACATTGGCCACCTCGATGCGGGGGCCTGCATTGCGGGTATTATCAAAACCGTACTTGCATTAAAATACGAGCAACTTCCAGCAAGTTTGAATTTTAAAAAGCCAAACCCGCAACTCCAAATTGAGCAAACTCCTTTTTATGTCAATGATAAACTACGCCCTTGGAAGCGAACAGAAAATCCACGTCGTGCTGGCGTAAGCTCATTCGGACTTGGAGGAACAAACGTGCATGTCGTTCTAGAAGAAGCTCCAATAATAGGAGAGGAACTAGTTGAAATAAAAACACAATTGTTAGTGCTTTCTGCAAAAACGGAAACAGCATTAGACACAGCTACGAAAAATTTAGGAAAGTTCTTAAATGAAAACCCAAATACCAATTTAAACCATCTTGCTGCTACCTTGCAAAATGGGCGTAGACAATATGCGCATCGTCGAACACTTGTCGCCGAACAAATAAACAATGACCTAACAACTG
Source organism: uncultured Saprospiraceae bacterium (assembly GCA_937921775.1). Taxonomy (GTDB): domain Bacteria; phylum Bacteroidota; class Bacteroidia; order Chitinophagales; family Saprospiraceae; genus CALGLS01. The sequence goes on along the minus strand of CAKZUK010000234.1, from coordinate 32,541 downwards.
CTTTAACTAATATTGATAAAAGTCAGCTGCAAACAGGAACATCAAAAGTAAAACAAGAAAACATCGTTTTCATGTTTCCAGGTGGAGGTGCACAGCATACCAATATGGGACTAGGTTTGTATCAAACCGAATCTGTGTTTAAAGAAGCGGTAGATCTTTGCTTGTCTATTTTAGAGCGCGATCATGATTTGGCCTTAAAAGAAATTTTATATCCTGAGCATAAAAATAGTGAACCAATTACTGATGCTTCACATGGTATTAGTTTGCTATTTACAATCGAGTATGCAACAGCACAACTTTGGATGTCATGGGGCTTAGCACCAACAGAAATGATTGGTCACAGTCTTGGTGAATATGTAGCTGCTTGTTTGGCAGCTGTGTTTTCACTTGAAGATGCATTGGCTCTAGTTGCAAAACGTGGTAAACTATTTTTGGAACTGGAAGAGGGTGGAATGTTGAGCATTCCAATGTCAGAGGCTGACGCCAAAAAATATATGGATGATGAACTGGATTTTGCAGCCATCAACAAACCAGACTACTGCGTCGTGTCCGGTTCTACTGCTGCAATTGATCGAATCAAATCCAAATTAAACAAAGAAGAAATTCATGCACCACGCTTACAAATAAAAGTGGCGGCGCATTCTTATATGGTCGAACCAATTCTAGAAGAGTTTCGCGATTTTCTAGAAAAGGTTAATTTCAATCCACCACAAATTCCATTGATTTCAAACCTTAATGGTGATTTTGCGAAAGTAGACGAAATACAAAAGCCAGAATATTGGATCAACCACCTGCGTAGAACCGTTCGTTTTGCAGATGGTATTGAGACCTTACTGAATTTAGAAAATCGTTTGTTCCTAGAAGTGGGCCCAGGACAAACGCTAAGCACATTCACAAAACAACATCCCGCCCGAAAAAATAATCAGGTAATATTGGCCTCTTTAAGACATCCGAAAGAAACTACCCCCGATCGTTCTTTCTTGTTGAAAAGTCTCGGACAACTTTGGTTGTCAGCCGTACCTGTCAAATGGAAAAATGTTATTGACGATCAGCGTCGAATAACGTTACCAACGTATCCTTTTGAACGAAAACGCTACTGGATTGATGCCAAACCTTTGGTCACTCAATCTTCTGCGCCAACAAATTTTATAGTAATGAATGAAGAGAACTTAATTAACGGAACAGGGGAATCTGTTAATCCAATTAGCAGGAAAGAATTTCTTATCGGAGAACTTAAAAATATTTTTCATCAGTTAAGTGGATTGCCGGTAGATGACTTAGTTGATCATGCTACATTTTTGGAACTGGGATTCGATTCTCTTTTCCTCACGCAATCGATTGCTAAAATCAAAAAGGCATTCAATGTCAAACTGAACTTCCGGCAGTTATTTGATGAAGCACCTACTTTGGATAAACTTGGTAATTTCATAGATCAGCAATTGCCAGCTGATGCTTTCGCAAATGAATTGGCGCAGTTGAATGCAGCTCAACAAGCTACACTTCCTACTGCTCCTTCCGTAGGAAATGTAGCTACTTCTATGCCTCAGATTGTTCAGCCACAAGCGCCTATTCAACAGGTCAATTTTCAAGCGTCCAATAATCTAGAAGCGCTAATTCAACAACAGTTGCAAATCATGCAACAGCAATTGAATTTGATGAATGGACATTCAGCGACAGGTGTTAATGGAAGTGGAATTACTTCTACACCTCAGCCAACGAGAGTTCTACCAACAACGAACAAGCCAAGCAATACACCGCTAACAAATATTTCTGAGACAAAAACAGAAAAGGAAAGTAGTTCTTCAACAGAAAAAACAATTGTTAAAAAAGGGGAAGCATTTGGTCCATGGAAACCAATAGAGAAAAAGAGTAGAGAAAATTTAACAGAAAGAGAAATAAAATATCTAGATGATTTGATTGAACGCTATGTTGCACAAACTAAGAGTTCGCAAATTTGGGTACAATCACAAAGGAAGCATTTAGCGGATCCGCGTTCCATTGTTGGTTTCAACAAAATGTGGAAAGATATGGTCTATCAAATTTTGGTAGATCGTTCCAAAGGTTCCAAAATTTGGGACATGGATGGGAATGAATACATTGACTTTAGAAGCTCATTTGGTATAAATATTTTTGGGCACTCACCTGATTTTATTCAGGAAGCGATAAAAGAACAAGTAGATAAAGGTTTTGAATTGGGGGTACTTACCCCGCTTGCTAAAAAAGTAGCAGATTTGATTTGTGACTTGACGGGCTGTGAAAGAGCATCATTTGTGAATACCGGATCAGAAGCACTTTCTGCTGCGATTCGAGCTGCAAGAACAGTAACCTACAAAGACAAAATAATTGTTTTTGAAGGTGACTACCATGGAATTGCTGATGAGTTATTGGTGCGTTCCGTTATCCGAAATGGAAAAAACTATTCGATGCCAACGGCACCAGGAATTCCACAGTCATTAGTAGAGCAAGTCATTGTACTAAATTATGAAGATCCAGATTTACTCAAAAAAATAGAAGAACATGCGGATGAATTGGCAGCGGTCTTGATCGAGCCGATCCAACCTAACTTACCAACGCGTCAACCATTCGAGCTATTCAAAGCGATTCGTAAGATAACAGCCGACAATGACATTGCCTTAATCTTCGATGAAATGATTACAGGCTTTAGACTTGGAGCACGAGGAGCACAAGGTTGGTATGGAATAGAAGCAGATATTATTGCTTATGGCAAAATACTTTCAGGTGGTTTGCCAATGGCAGCTGTAGCAGGGAAAGCTCGTTTTTTAGATGTATTTGATGGAGGACAATGGCAATACGGAGATGATTCGATTCCCGAAGCTGGCGTAACTTTTTTTGGTGGAACCTTCTGTAAACATCCAGTTAGTTTAGCCTCCGCTTATGCAGCCTTGCTAGAAATCAAACGACGTGGAGAACCCATGTTCGTTGAACTGAATGAAAAAACTGCGCGTTTTGCCGAAAGGCTAAAAACACTGGTGGAAACAACAAAAGTACCCTTGCAAATTTTGTCAACAGCTTCTATCATCGCTATCAAGATAACAGATAAGAACCCTTTGTCCGCCTTGTTTTTTTATTACATGCGCCTCAAAGGAATTCATATAAAAGAAAAAGCAGCCTTACTTTCTCTCGCACATACAGAGGAAGATTTGGATTTCACTTACCGAATGTTTGAAGAAAGCATTAAGGAAATGCAGACCGCTGGTTTTTTTCAAATCACTGTAGCTGATGCCTTGGGAGGCAATAAAATTATGGCAGCTCCAACAGCAAATGGTTTAGCTGCGCTTGATGTAAAGCACAAGATCGACCAAACGATAATAAATGTTCCTTTGACAGAAGGGCAAAAAGAAGTTTGGGTTGAACAACGCCTCAGTGATGGTGCCGCGGCAGCCTATAATTTGGCCTCCGATATTAGCCTCAAGGGAAAGCTCGATGTTGAAAAATTAAAAACAGCTTTACAACTTTTAGTAAACCGACATGAAGCTTTACGTACGGTTTATGATAATGAAACGACTACACAAAACATTCATCCAAGTTTAGATTTTGATTTGCCTTTGATTGATTTGTCGGGATTAGATGCTATTGAACAAGAGCAACAATTTAAGGTATTGCGCAACGAGGAAGTGGAAGTACCAATGGATATTTTTAGTGGACCACTGTTTCGCGCAAAAATAATTCGACTGAGTGAAGAAAAACATCATTTGTTTCTAACGGCACACCATGGAATCGCAGATGGCTATTCTTGTGGAGTATTGGTGAATGATTTGAGTAAGATTTATACCTTGCTAAATGCGGGTAAAAAGATCGACTTAAAAGCACCAAAACAAATCAGCGAATACGCTATTGAACGGGAGGCCGACTTGAAAAGTGAAGAAAGGAAAGAAGCGGCAGCATATTGGGTAAACGAATTTGCAAATGATATCCCAATTTTGGAATTTCCAACGGATCGTAGTCGACCTGCCATCAAAACCTATGGCGCTGATTCAGAAAAAATGATTATTGATGCACAGCTTTTTGATCAACTCAAAACGGTTGCAAACAAAGAAGGTGTAACGACATTTGTAATGATGTACGCTGCTTTCCAATCCTTCATTCAACGATTATCAAATCAAGAAGATTTCGTTTTGGGAATAGTAGCAGCAGGTCAATCCATTGCAGGTAATCAGGATTTGGTAACGCACGGAGTGAGTTTACTCCCAATCAGAATGCGCACCAACCCAGAAGAAACTTTTGCGAAACACCTAAAAGAAGCTCGTAACAAAATATTCGATGCTTTTGAACACCAAAATTATAGTTTAGGTTCTTTAGCTAAGAAACTGGATTTACCAAGAGACCTTAGTCGCCAGCCATTAATCTCAATCCTGTTCAACATGGATTCAGAAATGGGTGATTTGAAATTTGGTGAGCTCAAAGTTGACATGAATCCAATTCCAAGAAACTATGAAACCTTCGATATTTTTATCAATGTAAAAGCAACCAAGTCGGGAGTTGAATTTGATTGGACCTACAATAAAGACCTTTTTGATAAATCAACGATAGTTCGAAGATTAGAAGAATTCAAAGTCTTCCTGACATCAATTTCCAAAGATCCAACAGCAAAAATTTGTCATCTTGACATTTTGCCAAAAAGCGAAAAAGATATCCTACTCGATGTTTGGACGGCTACGGCTGCACCTTATCCTGATCAGACTTGCATTCATGAATTGTTTCAACAGCAAGTTGAAAAAACACCAAATCACATTGCTGTAGAAGCTAAGGATCTCAAGCTTACTTACGATGAGTTAAATAAGCGTTCCAATCAATTGGCACGAGTCCTGATTGAAAAGAAAGTAAAGCGCGGAGATTTTGTTGGAATCTACATGGAACGATCTATCGAATTATTAGTAGGCTTGTTAGCCATCCTCAAAGCAGGTGGAATCTACGTGCCATTAGATCCGGGGAATCCTAAAGACCGTATTCAAGTAATTTTGGAAGATGCGCAAGCAGACCTTTTGATTACTCGAACAAACATGATGGATCGTATTCCAGACGGAGCGAAAGGTTTACTGTTTTTGGAAAAACATGATTTGAAAAAATATGAGGATACAAATCTAGATATAGGTCTGACTTCAAAGGACATGGCTTACATCATTTATACTTCTGGTTCGACTGGACGTCCCAAAGGAATTGTGATTCCTCACAACGCTGTGATTGATCACCATCTCGCAATTGGAGAAGCGATGGGCTTTGAATCGGACGACATAGTGTTGAGCGTGGCCTCTGTCTCTTTTGATCCATCAGTACAGGATTTCTTTATGCCTTTGTTTGTTGGAGCTCAAGTAGTAATAGCAAGTCAGGAAGAAGTAATTGATGGTTTTTTGTTAAAAGAAAGAATTGAGAAATCTCGAATCACTTACATGCAAGCCACACCAGCAACTTGGCGAATGTTATTGATCGCAGGATGGCAAGGCAAAAATAATTTGAAGATAAATAGTATTGGAGAAGCGCTGACTAAGGAATTGGCGAATCAATTATTGGTACGTGGAAAAGGCTTGTGGAATTTATATGGACCATCGGAGACCACCATTTATACAACTTGCCGAAAGTTGGAAGGTGATCGAATGTTGACAAAAGCAGATACGGTTTATGAACCAGTTGGTTATCCAATCAGAAATGCTCAGGTTTATATTTTAGATAAATGGCAACAACCTGTTCCGATTGGAGTGGCAGGAGAGATTTATGTTGGTGGAGTAGGGGTTGCCCCAAATGGCTATTTCAAACGACCAGAATTGAATAAGGAAAAGTTTGTTCCGAATCCTTTCAATCCAAATGAAACGCTTTATCGAACTGGAGATCTTGCGCGTTATTTGCATGATGGAGATATTGATTTTATTGGAAGGGTAGATCACCAGGTAAAGGTTCGTGGTTTTAGAATTGAATTGGGTGAAATTGAAACCTTGATCTCGCAATTTCCAGGAGTTGGTGAAGTGGTTGCAATCGTACGCGAAGATCAGACAGACAACAAGCGAATTGTTGCATATCTGGTCATGAAGAAAAATCAAGAATTAGATGTTTCAAAATTGAAAGCATCTCTAAAGGAGAAATTACCTGAATATATGTTGCCATCAGCTTTTGTAGAGATGGATGCATTTCCATTGACTGGAACGCTGAAAGTAGATCGAAAGAAATTACCAGTTCCAGATTATTCACGTGATGAATTAGAAATAGGTTTTGTGGCAGCGGCCTCAGAGGAAGAAAAAATACTGAATGAAATTTGGACACGACTTTTGGGTGTTCCTGAAATTGGCGTCAATGATAATTTCTTTGAGCTGGGTGGCCATTCATTAATTGCGGTAAACTTAATGGCAGAGATTGAGAAAAAGACGGGTGTCAAATTGCCACTTTCTACCCTTTTGGAAAATGCAACCATCGCAGAGCTCGCAGAAGAATTACTTGCTGAAAGACCTGTACTTACTCAAAAGGAAATGGACAATGCTGATTGTGAACTGAATGAACTATTTGGTACAAACGGGAACGGGAACGGGAACGGGAACGGGAACGGAAACGGAAACGGGAACCTGCCTGGTTGGAAGACAGGTGGCAATGGAAATCAACAAAAGCCAATCAAGCAAAAGCGTAAAAGATCATGTCTTGTACCGATTAGAAAAACAGGAACCAAAGATCCAATATATTTAGTGCACGGTGCAGGACTTCACATTTTGATGTTTCAAACCTTGGCAGCGCACATGGATAAAGACCAACCGATTTACGCTTTACAAGCGAGAGGTTTGAATGGTGAAGCAAATCCGCTAGATCGAATAGAAGATATGGCAGCGCATTATATTTCTGAGATTTTGGAGCAGAATCCAGATGGACCATATCTACTGGCTGGTTATTCTTTTGGTGGATTGATTGCTTTTGAAATGGCAAAGCAGTTGAAGAAGATGGGCAAAGAAATAGGAATGCTAGGAGTATTTGATACAGTGATTCGCGGGCATTTGGCAGCAGGTGACGGAACCAAGAGTTATTACGATCAGATGAAAGAGTTGAGTAAAAAAGTAGGATGGAATTTGTCGACAATTGCAAAAAATCCAATTCCTAATTTGAAATACAAATCTCATGTATTGAAGCGACGCTATAAGCGATGGTTGTGGGGGCGGACACATGACGAAAAAAAGGAAGTAGAAAATACAGAAGCAGATTTTTTGTCACTTGTTGATCGAATGAATCACATTGCATTCAATAACTACAAGATTGATCCTTATGATGGGCCAATACATTTGTTCCGAGCAAAAGAAAAACGTTTTTATTTAGAAGACTTTGAATTTTTAGGTTGGAAACCTTTTGCAAAAGGAGGAATAATAATAGCAGAAGTACCAGGTGATCATCTGAACTTATTTGATCAGACCAATGGGCCTAAGTTTGCGAAGGTTTTACAAAAATGTTTAGATGAACTAACGAGAAATCGAAATGCAAATATGAATGGAAAATTACCGACGCTGTAGGAAGAAAAATTTAAAAAAGTAAATGTTTGTTCGATTGTGTTCAAATAGGCGATCTAAGAAAAGTCACCGTTAAATTGGTCACCGGACTTTACAGGCCGGCCAAGAATGCATTTGCCTCAATGTTTTGACCGCGTCGCTCTTAGAAATGTTTTTAAACCTGTCTTGTTAGCCAGATAGACTCGACAGGTTTAATCCTTGTTCCGTATGCCAAGATCAATTCTCGGTCGACCTGTTTAGTCGGGCTAAAATAAAGAGTATAACAAACTTGGACTGAAGTCCGGTGACCGAAATTCAACTGAATTTTACAAATATATTTAAGCAAAAAAAAACGTTAATGCTGAACAATAAAATGCAAAAATCAGCTCAAGAAAAAATTATATTAAGTTGTACCGATTTATCTGAAATGAACTGGATAGATGGAGTGTCTCATTTCTCGAATAGAGATGGAACGCTTGATGTATGGATGGGAGACTTGACAGAACTTAGTGAAGATGAGATCATATTGTTGAAAAATAAATTATCATTTGATAAAGTAGTAAAAACAGACCGTTTTCGTTCGTCGAAAGATCGTAGTAGATACATCCTTGCACACGGTATGTTGCAAGAGATCATCAAACAATATACCGGAGAAGAACTTGTCGAAATAGCCTTTACAAAATATAAAAAACCTTATCTTCCAAAGTACCCAAATCTTTCATTTAATATGAGCCATTCAGGCAATTTGGTTTTGATCGCCTTTCGATTTGATGGGATACCAGTAGGAGTGGATGTTGAATATATCAATTCAGCATTAGATACTAACCTAATTGCCGAATCCTACTACCATGAGGACGAACAAAAAGCTGTTTTTGATACCAAAGATCCACAACTTTTTTTCAAATTATGGACGCGTAAAGAGGCTTTGCTCAAAGCAATGGAAGTTGGGCTCACAGAAGAAATAAAGAAAATCAATACGCTACCTGCTGATTCGGGGTTCTCAGGCTCGGGAGTACTGAGTGATTTCAATGGCCATAGCTATGATATTCAGTCGTTTAAGCTGGGAAATCATTATTTCGGAAGCTTAGCTACTCTAAAAAATTCACTTTCGTATTCCTTTGTCAGTTTTTAGGCAACTTATTAAGGACATTTTGGCTGTTCTTTTTGGTGAAATGAACTAGAATAAGCTATCTTTGTATCGTTATATTAGCATCCACACAACGCCTAAAACTGTTTTTACCCCATAATAAGTTAAAATAACAAAAACTGATTCTAATTAAGTTTTAGTAAATAGGCAACTTTCCATTTAATTTCTAAGCCCTTATTGACATTAATCAAATGACCTTAGCAGGATTATTTGAAAATAAACCAAACGTAATAAAGCGCATTTGACATGTGGCTTTGAGCATTGGTTCATGACACTATTTTGAACGCTGAAATAAGATATCGCAAGTATATAGTTAATCCTATTTGCTTGTTTATTATAAAAAGCACAATACAACCTAATAGCTAAATATGAAGCCTCCCAGCCTCAACTTAAAATATCTTTTCTACAGATCAACTTTGATTTGTACATGGCTCGCATTTTTTGCAGCCCCCGCTATAGTAATGGCGCAAACTGTTCCGCAATGGGATCGCGACTTTGGCGGTAACATTTGGGAAGAACTCAATAGCGTAGAACAAACCGCTGATGGGGGGTATATCCTCACAGGTTTTTCCTCCTCCAGTCAAAATGGTGACTTCATGGGAACCAGCAACGGAAGCGGTGACTACTGGCTTGTCAAAACCGATGACGAAGGAATCATCGAATGGGAAGCCAACTATGGAGGTAGTGGCCTCGAACGCCCATGGGCTGTTCAACAAACTACCGACGGCGGATACATTGTAGCGGGTTATTCTCCTTCTGATGTTAGTGGAGACAAAACCTCGCCTAGCCGTGGACTTGATGATTATTGGATTGTAAAAGTTGACGCCACCGGTGGCATTCAATGGGATATGACCTATGGTGGAGATAACCTCGATCAGCTTTATTCAATTATAGAAACTAGTGATGGTGGCTATCTAATGGGAGGACGTTCTTTGTCTGGTATTAGTGGTGAGAAATCAGAAGCGAACAAAGGCAGCTGGGATTATTGGTTAGTAAAAGTAGATGTCAACGGAGTCATGCAGTGGGACAAAACACTGGGAGGGGCTGACGAAGATTTATTAAACATGGTACAGGAAGCTCCGGATGGAAATTATTATGTCGGTGGTGGTATACGATCGGATAATGATGGACTAGATGTGAATACTAATCTACTTGGTGTAAAAGATTTCTGGTTTTTAAAAATAAGCTCACTCGATGGAACAATAATAGATGAAAACCGCTATGGTGGAACAGATGAAGATGAAATGCAGGGATTTGTGCAAACTCAAGATGGTGGTTTTCTATTAGCTGGTGGATCTCGTTCCAATATCTCACCAGATAAAAGTCAAAACAATTTCGGAATCGTTGATATGTGGGTCATAAAAATTGATGCAACTTATCAACGGGAATGGGACCAAACCTTCGGAGGAGATAACATTGACAACTGTTACAGCATCTCTCAAAATTCAGTAGGTAATTTCTTACTAGGCGGTTTTACTGGGCCTTCCATTGGCCCAAGTAATTTACAATCTACACTTATCGGTGGTTGGGACTACTTACTTGTTTATTTAGCTGAAGACGGAACCTATCTCTGGGATCAAGCCTTTGGTGGCGATCAAAACGATGTACTCGAAAGCGTATTCCAAACAGATGATGGAGGTTATGTACTGGCAGGTCATTCCTCCTCTGGAATCAGCGGTGATAAAACTGAAGATACAAAAGGGCTCAATGACTTTTGGATGATCAAAACGGACTGCTCCGTTTTTGTAGATTTTGCAGATACGATTGTTTGTCCTAACCAACCTGTTGAACTCAATGCGTACACTGGTTCTAATTGCCTTGATTGTACTTGGGTCTGGAACGATATAGGTATCGGCGACTCTATTCGTATTATTGAATCTAATGCTGAGGGAACCTACTCTGTACTTCTAGCAGATGGAGTTGGTTGTACACGTACGGACCAAATTGTAATATCTTATTTCAACACGAGCACCGTTAATATTGGCGATTCATTGGCACTATGCGATGGCGAAAATGCTACGCTTGACGCAACTAATCCGACAGGCATTTCTTATGAATGGTCTACAGGAGATATAACGCCAAGCTTACTAGTTGACGCTGCAGATGTTTATGCTGTCACGGTCACAGATAACAATAGTTGTGAACTGGAAGATTCAATAATGGTAACGGTAGGTGCTTTACCTATTATCGAACTAGGGAATGATACGACCATTTGCGCTGGAGAAACACTTACTCTTGATGCCGGAAACCCCGGAGCTCAATACACTTGGTTACCTGTTGGTACAGGAATTGGACAAACGGTCAGCCTAACAAACCCTGGAGTTTATTTTGTAAGCGTAGATGATAATGGATGTACTTCAACGGATCAAATTGAATTGACAAATTTTGACATTCCCAGTATGAGCAATCTAATTGGTATGTGCAACGATTCCAATACAACTTATATCGTAAGCTTCGAAATTATAGGTGGAGATGCCAGTAGTTATGACGTAACAGGAGACGCTGGAAATCTTCTCGGAAACATTTTTACTTCCACTCCAATTTTACTGGGCGAGGCTTATAGCTTTTTTGTGGATGATACCAATAATTGTGCACCACAAGAAGTAGCTGGTTCTTACGATTGTGAATGCACAAGTGATGCAGGTGTTCTAGATCAAACTCCATTGACAATTTGTGGAAATGATATGGCAGTGGCAACTCATAATGCCATGCCTGTTTTAGATAATAATGATCAGTTGATTTATATTCTGCATGATGGAACGGCGACGATGATAGGTGCTGAAATTACGAATGCTACAACACCTGAATTTGCCTTTCAAGGAGGAATGATCTACGGTACTACTTACTATATCACTGCCGTAGTTGGTAATAGTGATGGTAATGGAGGTATAATGTTGCAGGACGGTTGTTTGTCAATCGGAGATGGTGTAGCTGTTTCGTTTTTTGAGCCACCATCTGCTTTGATAACCCCCTTGACTTCACTGACCATTACTTGTGATGAATCACAATTGGTTTTAGACGGTGCATTCTCGTCAGCACCCAGCGGTACTCTCGAGTATTTTTGGGAGGCAACTGATGGTGGGAATATTATTTCAACTAACGATGAAGCTGGAGTAGAATTAGACGAAGCAGGAACTTATATTTTAACAGTGACTAATCAACCTGGAGGTTGTACAGATACGGCAATGATTACGGTTGTCTCTTCAGAAGATTTACCTGTAGTTAGTATTCAAGATCCAATAGATATCACTTGTATCAATACTATAGTAGAAATTGATGCAAGTGCATCTTCTTCAGGAATGGGTTTTGAGGCACTTTGGTCAGGTGGTTCCCTCACTGGGAATACCACATTGAACCCTGAAGTTACACAAGGAGGAACTTATACCTTAACGGTTACAAATACAGCGAATGGATGCACCGATCAAGAATCAATAACAGTACTTGCTGATAATCAGGATCCAGTTTTGAATCTTAATCCAGTAGCATCTCTAAATTGTCTGAGTTCGGAGACAAATTTGGTAGGTGCAATTATAGGAGCAGTAGGAGGCTATCAGGTTTCTTGGTCTACTCAGGATGGTAATATAGTCTCTGGTGAAAATACTTTAGACGCAATTGTAAATGCACAAGGAACCTATGACTTACTTGTAGTAGATGAAGGCAATGGTTGTTCTGCAACAGCGACTACCGTAGTGAATGAAAATCCGGATATGCCCGATGATGTTTTGTATACAGTAACACCACCAACTTGTTATGGTGAAGATGATGCTGTGATTGAAATTGATTCGGTAATAGGAGGTACACCAGGTTATACTTATTCGTTTGAGGGTGGTCCTTTTACGACGACACCTTTTTCGATTGGTTTAGAAGAAGGTCTTTACGCTTTTACAGTAATGGATGATATGGCTTGTACATATGAAACGGAGATTCCAATAGTAGGACCTTCGCCATTGATTATTGAATTAGGTGATCCTTCTATTGTAGTTGAACTAGGAGACAGTTTACATTTACAGGCATTGATAGATGTTACTCAAAACATAGATACATTTATTTGGACTAGTCCGAATTTGCTTTCTTGTTATGACTGTTTACGTCCATGGATTACCCCTTTAAATGAAACTTTTGTAATAATAGAAGTCACTTCACCCGAAGGTTGTACTGCAAGTGATCGCCTTGAAATTTTTGTACAAAAAGATCGTAACATTTATATCCCTAATGCCTTTTCTCCAAACGGAGATGGTCGAAACGATTACTTTACGATATACGGTGGGAAAGGAGTAGAAAGAATAAATTACCTACGTGTTTTTGATCGTTGGGGTGAAACGGTTTTTGCTTCTGATGACCTGCCACTCAACTTTGATACAATGGGTTGGGATGGTACTTTTAAAGGAAAAACAATGGATTCAGGGGTGTTTATTTTCGTTGCCGAAATTGAATTTACAGATGGCTACGTGGAGAAATATTCTGGTGATGTTTCGATATTGAAATAGTAAAAATATAGAACTGAAAAATTTTTATTTAAACAACTTCGATAAGCCCGCTAGCGTAATCAACGTTAGCGGGCTTATTATTTGAGGCTGTTTCTTGATTGTGTCAGCGAGGAAATTCCTTTTTAGATTAAGGAAGGTCTAGCTACCAGTTGGAGGAATGAGACATTTTATAATAAAGCTTTCCTAGTTTTAAAATGAAAGATTTATTTAGCCCAAATTAAATGCTCCTGGCAAATGCGCATCAATCATTTCCAGATGACCTGCCTTCGCACCAATCTGATACAAACTCGGAATGTTCTTGGCCTCACTCATTTCAGTCAGTCCTTTAGCTTCTTTTCTTGACAGATCAAAACCAAGTTCTTTTAATGCCTCACTTTCAAGGGTGACGTTGTATCTCAGGTAGGTAAGCATCGGTTGTGGAGTCAATAAATCATTTTTGAGATCTTCAATTTCCATGTTGAAATAACGTGGGGTTTTTGATTTAGAAATCCATTGTAAAAATAATTCATTCTGAGTCGAAGCATCCATCATGAGCATGTTGGGAACTTCTTTAGCCCAGTCTAACAACCAACGGTCAACAATATTTTCTGGCTTATCTTTGAGTTTACTATTTCCTGTACCAACAGATACAATCATTAAATCATCTTCACCAGTTTTCCAGTGAAATGGAAAACCATTAAGTGTAGCGACCATATAAAGTTGTAAGGCTGGATTATTGGCCATACTAACGCCACCATCCACAAAGGCGCCTTTCTCTTTGACCGAAGGATCTGATCCACCACCCACTGCTACTAACTCAGGAACAAAATAAGTTGGCGCAGCTGCGCTAGCACGTACAGCATCTCTGAGCAAAATATCTTTATTCTTCCCCCATTGACTGTCGAAAAATTTTCCTTCAGGATGATTGAGTAGGGGCCAAACACTTTGGGTATCTGCTCGCTTAACTACAATGCAAAGCCCCGTTTTTAATTCCGGACTTCCAAGAGTTAAGTCACCAAAAAACTTTTCAAGTTCTCTCTCAAGTGGTTTCTCACTGAAGGAAGCTTTAATGGCTTTTCCGATTTTGAAAATATTGGTAAGCTTTAAGCGTTTGCCAAAGACTTTATCTCCAAGTTTAAAATAGAGCGCTCTGATTTCTTCCACCGTCATACCCATTGCCAATCCTCCTGCAATGATAGACCCAGTACTGGTACCACCAATGAGATCAAAATAATCGGAGAGTCTCAGGTCGGGATTGGCATGTCTTTCTTGAAGTAATCTTTCTAATTTGCTCAGATAACCTAGAGCAAGTGCACCACGTATACCACCTCCATCAAGAGCTAGTATTCGTTTAGGGCCTGAGCTTTTCAGGCGATTTAGTAAACTCATTTTGTTTGTTTTATTTGGTTTAATAGTATTGAGGAATCGATTTAAAATAGTGCATTTAATCCTAGTGGCTCCTTTATTGATTTAATCGTCGCTATCCGCAACACCTTTTTCATTAGAAATAGAAGTCCAGCTTTTGTTTTCTTCAGAAGTAAAAGATTCCACTCGTTCTACTAGTTTTTTTAAATCTGCTCCTTTTGTGTAAGGACCTGACTTAGTTTTGTAATATAGTTTTTCACGAGTTAAGAATTCCGCAGCATTTCTACAAAGCAACCAGTTGTCTTGAAATTTGTATAAAGACTGTATACCTTCAATAAGCGCAATGACCACACCTGCGAGTCCGATGGCAACTTTTAGCCAAAAGGACTCGTTCGTAATAAAACCAGTCATCAGGGGAATGGATACAGATAGAAGAATTACAATGAATTTGAGACTTTGGTATCTATTTTTACATTGTGTTCCCTTTTTGTTATAATATTCGTATTGACAATCGATACGATTTTTGATGTAATCTTGTTCATTCATAAGGTTTTTCTCTTTATTTGGTGAGAAAGGAGCTAAACTGTTTAAATTTGGCTAACTAAAATATTGAAATTTTTAAATGAAGTTGCCTAAAGTTCTTAATTTAGGCTAAAATAGAAATATTCTAATGAAAGAGGAAACTAATTCAGAACCAAACGCGGAACCTATTAGCCAGCAGGGACTCATGGCTCGTGTGTTACCGATGCTTCGAAGTGAAGGAAAAGTGTATGAAAAAACAAGAACTATTTATGCACGTTTAGCGAAAGAGGGAGAACATATTGATACAATTACCTCTGATGGATTTGAAACAACGAATACCGCAAAGAAGGGAGATTTTATTGTGAAAAACAAAACAGAAGCAGAGGAGTGCTATATTTTGAGCTCCGAATCGTTCAATAAGACCTATGAGTATCTTAGAGCATACGATGAAAATTATAATGAATATATTCCGAATAAAAAGATCATAGGACTTGAAATTAACTCCTCTTTTTTTGCAGAAGAAAATGAAAAAGAATTATATTTTGTGGCTCCTTGGGGCGCAAAAATGGTGGTAAAAGAAAACGACTTTTTAGTTTGCCCAACGGACTACAGCGAAATTTATAGAATAGCTCGGAAGGAATTTTTTGAAACCTATCAACTAAGTTCTGAGTTAGAATCAACAAATAACCCTAATAAGACAGCGTCGTCTACAACTGAAAAAGCCATGCCTGATCAACCAACTAAGCAACTTCGATTTTTTGTTTCCTACTCTCACAAGGATGAACCCTATAAAGATGAGTTAGTCACCCATATGGCTTCTTTGAGAAGAACTGGTGCTATTAAATCTTGGGATGATCGTCAAATCCCAATCGGAGGAGAATGGGATCATCAGATAAAATCAGAAATGAATAATGCTGACGTAATTCTACTATTGATTAGCTCTGATTTTATGAATTCCAGTTATTGCAATGATGTAGAAGTGACACGTGCTATGGAACGACATCACGATAATAATGATCCAGCTGTAGTTGTTCCTATTATTTTACGTCATTGTGATTGGACGGATGCCCCTTTCGCGAAGCTGCAGGCACTTCCTAAAAATGCGACACCAATTGCAAAATATGGAGATAAAGACGAAGCTTACCTTTTCATCGTAAAGCAAATCAAAAACTTAATAAAGTTAAAAAGCCAGCCAAAATCGGAAGATATTCCCATTTCTTCTCCTACTGCTACTCCATCCATGGCAAGCCCCATAGCAGATGCCATTATCAGTACTCCTTCTCCTCAAGCCCAAGCTCTGGATCGTGATAAGGTACGAAATCTTATCGCTCAGAATAAAGCAGAAGAAGCGCTCAAAATAATGATAGAGGTAGCTAAGGAAAAAAATAGCGACAATTTTAATATCCTGCTTCAAAAATCAGGAGAATTAGCTGATATAAAGAAGCAAGGCATAATTGGAGCAACCTCTGATTCAGATCTTAGAAGGAGGAAGGCAAAGCTAAGTTACGATATGCTAGAAATCTTAAATACTTTGTAAATGGATGGCTTCACTAGCTTCCTTCCTAGGTGATTCCTAGAATTTAGTGGCTTTTGTAATTGTATTGTTCCTTAATGAGCTGGTTTAATTTACTATATAACAGTATAATTGCATTTTCTTAAGCTCTTGGAAAACTTTTAATTGGTTTGTTACCCAATTACTGTTGTTTATTAGTCATAAATCCCCCCCCCTCGGTTTCTGATTTCTCTATCTAAATTCATGAATTGTATTGATTCCGAATTTAGCTCCAATGTTTTTATTTACCATTCATTATCAATTAGTTATAGACTTATTGCTGTTATTTATCCTATTGTAACTACCCAAGTACTTGGAATAGATATCAATCTTAGTCTCTTCCAAGATTCCAATCATATTTGTTCACTCTTTCTGCAGTTTCGATTCCTACTAATCTACTCTTAAAAATGTCACAAAAAATAAATTATTTCAATGTTTGAGCGCAACTCACCAATAAACATGTGATTATATCATATACGTTGTATTTGTAGTGAATTTTATACCCTATATGGTATAGTTATTGTCTTAGCAAAAGTAAGTTTAAACTTAAAAGAGAACATCATTTATTAATAATCATTAGGAATGAGCCCATTTTCAAGCCTAATAAATAAGAAAAAGTCCCTAAACACTGGACTTTTTTAGATTTTCTCATTTAGTCAGACTCAGGTGCTTAAAAAGCATTTTGCTTAAAAAAACAAAAGAACACATTTAAGTCTAGCGATACAAACAACCTTTAAATGAACATCACATCTACATTAAAACTTGTAGTGGATCTTTTTAAATCAGTTCAAATACAAATTGAACCTTGGCCAGTAAGGAAATTAAGTTTCCCTTATCTGGCATTATGTATTGTATCACTCTTGTCAGATTTTTCCAATACTTTTAATCAAAGATCCATGCGATTTGCCTCACAGCTAATCCTTATTGCATTCTGCTCAATTTCATTCATGAATTCTGCAACAGGCCAGGATACCGATAGTGATGGAGTTGTAGACAGCCTTGATTTTTGCGTATCTGTTGGAGGAATTGTAAATGCTTTAGGTTGTCCTTTCCCTGCAGTATGCGACACGATTGAAACAGCAACGATTTCTTTTGATTCTACTGGAAGTAATATTACCGCAGGTTATTTAACCATTTTTGTATTGGCTGACTCTATGGGGGTTATCGTTGATACAAGCTCAGCACCACTCTTTCTCAACGTCAGTGCAGGTAAATACATGGTTACTGCATTGGATTATGATGATGATGGTTCATTAACCAACTTTGCAGTTGGAGATACTTTAGATGATGTCACAGCCAATTGTTTCGAATGGTCGGAAGCATTGACTTATCGAATATGCCCACAAGAAATTTGTAATGATGGAATTGATAATGATGAAGATGGAGATATCGATTGTGCAGATTCTGATTGTCCATCTCCCACAGCTATAGCTGAGAGTAATTCAGATATTTGTGAAGGAGAAATACTCAACTTAACAGAAACTGGAACTGGAGGAGTAACCTGGGCATGGACTGGACCAAATAGTTTTACCTCTACAGATCAAAATCCAACAATACCAGCAGCAACAGTAGCAGCTAGTGGATCATACATTGTGACAGTCACTGGAACAAATGGATGTACTACTGTATCAACAGTTGATGCAGTAGTCAACTTAGAACCATTGGTTGGCTTTACCGCTCCTTCTGGAATTTGTTTAAACTCTGGCACACAAACAGGACTTGGAGGAGGTACTCCGATAGGAGGCTTTACTGGCGAAGTGAGATGGGAGTTAAACAGTTTTGTTTTTGATGACGGCGGAATTGCTGAGGGTTACTTTATATTTAATGCTACGACGACTACATTAGTAGATTGGAATATTAATGTGAGTGGTGGGAATACAGGGACATTTTCTGTAATTAACTATTCTCCATCAACTTCAACTTCACTTGCAACTAATATCAGTCTTAATTTAACCTATAATAGTACAAACAGACAACTAAGAATCAGGACGATTAATCCATTCGGAGATCTTGGAGGAAATTTGACTTTGGATATAGTTGGATTTCCGAGCTCAAATGCAGAATGCTTTAATTGTAATCCTTTCAGATCGATAACTACAGGCTCAGTTGATGGAACACCGATTTGGCCAACTGCTCTCTATTCAGGCCCAGGAGTAACAGATAACGGAGATGATATTACCTACGACTTTGATCCAGTTACCGCAGGTGTGGGGACACATACTATTACTTATACTTATACAGATGCAAACGGCTGTATTGGAACCGCGACCGATGATATTATTGTAAATGATACCCCTACTGCCACAGCGAGCGGGAATGGTTCGATATGTGTTGGCTCAGATATTAACCTGACAGAGACGGGAGGTGACGCAACAAGCTGGTCATGGACAGGTCCAAATAGTTTTACATCAACCGCTCAAAATCCAACAATAAGTGCAGCTACTGCGCTGGCCGCTGGAACTTATACCGTGCTTATAACGGATGTAAACTCATGTACCGCATCCTCTTCAACGAGTATAACAGTAGATCCTTTACCTACCGCCACTGCAGGCGGTAATTCTGCGATATGTGTTGGTGCAGATTTAAACTTGACAGAGACGGGAGGTGACGCAACAAGCTGGTCATGGACAGGTCCAAATAGTTTTACATCAACCGCTCAAAATCCAACAATAAGTGCAGCTACTGCGCTGGCCGCTGGAACTTATACCGTGCTTATAACAGATGCAAATTTATGTACATCATCATCTTCTACAACTGTTACACTAAATGCTTTACCAACTGCCACAGCAGCTAGTAATTCTCCAATTTGTGCAGGCGAAGATATTAACTTGACAGAATCAGGAGGCGATGCGTTCTCTTGGTCTTGGTCGGGGCCAAATAGTTTTACCTCAAGCTCACAAAATCCTACAATTTCAGCAGCGACAGTCGCAGCTGATGGAAATTATAGCGTAACCATTACTGATGTTAATAGTTGTACAGCAGTTTCAACAACAACAGTGGATGTATATGCTGTACCATCCATTACCAGCGTAGTACCAGGTAATCCATCCACGTGTACGAGCTCGAGTGGAAGTATTGATGTAATTGCTGTTGCCGGAACCGGCCCACTAGAATATCGAATAAATGGGGGATCTTGGCAAGCTGGAAATAGCTTTACTGGCCTACCAGCTGGAAGCTATATTATAGAAATACAGAATAATAATGGTTCTTGTATAGTACAATGGGGCACTTCGATTACCTTAAGTGATCCTTCTAGCCCAATAGCTAATATTATTTTACCTTCTGATACTTGTATAGGAGAAGTAGCTAGCTTCATAGCTGAAGATGCTGGGGTAGGGGCTACATATATTTGGGACTTTGGAACAGATGCAAGTCCTGCTACTGCAACTGGAATCGGGCCACATGATGTAACCTATAGTACATCTGGAAGCAGAAACATTACTTTAGATGTAACGCTTTCGGGATGTTCTAGCTCCGATTTGAAATCTTATTCAGTAGATGAACTACCTGTGGTAACTTTATCACTCGTTGATTCCACCGCTTGTGTAAATGAAATATTCACTGTCTTAGCTGGAGGTATTCCTTTTGGAGGTGCATATAGTGGTGCTGGTGTCACAGGTACTAACTTTGATGCTTCTGTTGCAGGAGTTGGAACACATATAATTACATATATTTTCACCGATGCTAATGGTTGTGCAAGTATTGCCGCAACCGATTCTATTGTAGTAACAGATATTCCGGCAGTTACATTGATTTTAGGAACGGATGTAGCTTGTGATGAAGATGTCGCTTTTGCTCTTACAGGAGAAAGTCCATTAGGAGGAATATTTAGTGGGCTTGGAGTTACTGCAGGTACTTTCGATCCAGCAGTTGCTGGAGTTGGAGTACATCCAATAACTTATACCTATACTGCTGGTAATGGTTGTATCAATAGTGCCTTAGATTCAATTGAAGTCTTTGCTACTCCTTCTGTTACATTAGCACTTGCCAATAATTCAGCTTGTGAAGATGAAGCAAATATTACCTTGGACGGAGGAGCTCCAATTGGAGGAACTTATACAGGTCCAAATGTAAGTGCTGGCATCTTTGATGTAGCGGCTGCAGGCCCTGGAGTACACCTAATTACCTATACTTATTCGACCTTAGATGGGTGCTCTGATGTAGCAATAGATAGTATTGAAGTATATGCGCTTCCCACAGTTACTTTGACTTTTGTTAATGATACCATTTGTGAAGCTACTTCAAATATTACCTTAACTGATGGTTTCCCAACTGGAGGTGTTTACTCTGGTACAAATGTAAGCGCTGGCGTTTTTGATGTAACTACTGCAGGGATCGGAACACATACTATTACTTACACTTATACTGATGTAAATAATTGTATTAATTCAACAACTGATGATATTGAAATTGTTTCAGAGCCAATAGTTACTTTGGTATTAGGCCAAACTGATTTTTGCTTAAGCGATGCTAGTGTAACCCTTACGGGAGGATTTCCTTCTGGTGGTAATTATAGTGGTGATGGTGTAGTAGGAACTACTTTTGATCCAGCTATTGCAGGACCAGGACCTCATCCAATAGATTATACTTATATCGATGGAAGTAATTGTATAAACACAGCTGTGGATACACTATTCGTTTGGGAAGAACCTACCATTAACGGTATTGGGACTACAAACCCAAGTATCTGTGGTGGTTCTGATGGAGAAATTACCGTAGCTACTAGTGGTGGGCAAGGTTCTTTTAATTATAGAATAGATGGAGGAAGTTGGGGAGCTAGTAACACCTTTTCTGGCTTGCTGGCAGGTAACTACACCATCGAAGTACAAAACGTTAATGGAACCTGTCTAGTTACATACCCAACACAAGTGGTAATTTCTGATCCAAATCCACCTACTTCAGATATTATTTTACCAAGTGATGATTGTGTAGATGAAACAGTTGTTTTCTCTGCTACAAATGCAGGAGCAGGAGCTTCATACGCTTGGGACTTTGGAACAGGTGCAACACCAGCTACTGCAACGGGTATTGGACCACATAATATTTCATACACTACATCAGGTTCAAAGTACTTAGAACTAACAGTTACTCTAAATGGCTGTTTAGCAATCGACAATGACACTATTGAAATTTATGACAATCCAGCATTGTCTATTTCTACTTCAAACTATAATGGCTTTAATATTACTTGTTTTGGAGCTAGCGATGGGACGATAGATCCAGGTGCATCTGGAGGCTCAGGTTCTTACACTTATTCTTGGAATGGAGGGGCTACTAGCTCTACTTTAATCAACCAAGGACCCGGTGGATACTCAGTAACAGTTACTGACGGAAATGGATGTACTGTTGCAGGAAGTGTAACCTTAACCGAGCCTACTGACATCACAACTACAACAGCTGTAACATCAGACTTTAGTGGTTTCGATGTAAGTTGTCCTGGTGCAGGTAATGGTGAAGCTGAAGTTGTTATCAACGGAGGTGTCACAGCTTATTCTGTTCTTTGGGAAAATGGCCAAACAGGTACTACAGTTACTAATCTTACAGCAGGGACTTATTCTGTTACGGTAACTGATGCTAATGATTGTATTGAAATAGATAGTGTAACGATTTCGGATCCACCAGGTTTAGGAATCAGTGTTACAGCAAATGTTACTTCTGATTATTTAGGGGAAGATATTACTTGTTTTGGAGCTTCTGACGGATCTGCTACTGCAGTGGGAGCTGATGGTGTATCTCCATATTCTTACGTATGGACAGGTGGCGCAACTGGGGCAGACTTAGTTGATGTTTCTGCCGGAACTTATTTTGTAACAGTTACTGACTTCAATGGTTGTCAGGCTGTAACTTCTGTAGAAATAACACAGCCAGATCAAATTTTGGCAAATGCTATAGTTAAGAATGTATCTTGTTATGGTGGAGCTGATGGAGAGATTGACTTGAATGTTACAGGAGGGGTAAATGCCTTTACTTACTCATGGGAAGATTTGGGTGTAGAAGCATTTTATGCTTTTGATGGAGATACAGATGACCAAACTGGAAATGACCATCACGCAACAGGTGGCTCAGGTTTTGAACAATATTATTCAGACGCAGTTCTTGGTGGTAGCTCTTTTTACTTTGATGGTTCTACCAGAATAAAATATGATGATGGTGTAAGTTTTATGGAAACTTCATTTTCCTATAAAAGTATCGTCATGTGGATTAAGCCTTATTCCTTAACGGGAAGGCAAATACTTTTTGAAGAAGGTAGTTCCACTAATGGTATAGCACTTCGATTGGAAGATGATAAACTACAAGGAGCGGTTGCTAGTTGGGGAACATCATGGGTAACTTTTGAAATGGATTACCCCGCATTGAGTGATAGTTCATGGCATCAAGTTGGACTTATTTATGATAATGGATCTCTTACCTTATTAATAGATGGAGTATTAGGAACAACAGGATACGCTCCAATCGGAAATATCTTTCAGCAACCACCTTGGACTGAAGGTGGTTTAGGAGGAGGCTTTGCTAGTAATGCTTTCGGCAATAGCAATGACCATTTCTATGAAGGATTAATGGATAATGTTAGTTATCACGATATTAACTTGACCGCTGAGAATGTCTCTGACATGTATGATGATGATGGAGACAGAGAAGGTTTGACCGCTGGTGATTATGATGTATTAGTAAGCGATTTCAATGGTTGTAATATTACGATAACTGTTACAGTCGGTCAGCCAGATTCATTGATTTTAGACTTTGTACCACAGGAAGTGTCTTGTTTTGGAGATACAAATGGTTCTGTAGATCTAACCGTTACTGGTGGTATCCCACCTTTTTCATATAGCTGGGATAACGCTTTTACAGGGCAAGATCCTTCAGGATTGGCTCCAGGTGATTATGGAGTAACAGTAACTGATTTTAATGGATGTACAGTAGAAGGATTAACAACAATTATAGAGCCTTCTACTTTAGTGCTTAGTACTACAGTTGACTCAGATTTTAATGGCTTTGACTTGACTTGCCCTGGTGCAACAGATGGAGCAGGTTCAGCATTGGCAACAGGTGGACGAAGTAGTTATACTTATGCATGGAGTAATGGCCAAACGGGTGATGCAATAACTAATGTTGGTGCTGGTACATACCAAGTGACTGCCACTGACGGAAATGGTTGTATTGTCGTTGATAGTGTCACTATTGTCGATCCTCCTTCGATGACCGTTACCATGACAGTTACTTCTGATTTTAATGGAGAAGATATTAGTTGTACTGGTGCTAGTGATGGTGATGCTAGAGCTACGGTGACTGGAGGACGATCACCTTATACATATCAATGGAGTGGAAATTATGTTGGAAATAATTTAATAGACGAATCTGCAGGAACCTATTATGTGACAATTACAGATTTAAATGGTTGTACGACACTGGATTCTATTGAATTAAATGATCCTCTAATTTTAGATGTTAACGCAAATGTAACCTCTGATTATAATGGAGAGGATGTTTCTTGTCCTGGTGCTTTTGATGGTAGTGGTTTTGCAACTTCTACAGGAGGAACAGCGCCATATTCTTATGAATGGACTTGGGGTGGGAATACTTTTAATGGGGATAGCTTAATTAATATTGGAGCAGGAACTTATTCTGTAATTGTGACAGATGCAAACGATTGCACTTCATCGACCACAATCACGCTCAATAATCCAACTCCTGTAGCAGTATCAATAGATATTAATAGTGACTACAATGGTAGTGATGTAAGTTGTAATGGTGGAGCTGATGGTGTAATAAGAGCGATCAGTAGCGGAGGTGTTGGAAATTACACGTATCTATGGAATACAGGAGGAACAACAGATAGTCTTGTAAACGTAGGAGCGGGTACTTATACCGTTACAACAACAGATGCAAATGGTTGTACAGCTGAAGCTTCAACTACACTTGATGAACCTACAGCTATAACTACAAATGTTTTCACCTCACCTCCTACAGATTGTGGTGATGGAAATGGTATTATTCTCGTTTTTGCGAGTGGTGGAACTGGAGGTTATGAGTATAGTATAGATAATGTTAACTGGCAATCGGTTAATAATTTCACAGGACTAGCCCCTGGAACCTATAACGTTTACGTTAGAAATGTTTTTGGAACATGTGTAGTAGGGCCTGAGTCAGTTGTAGTACAGGTAGCCGAATCACCAACTATTAATAATATTACGATCATACACCCAACGACCTCAGTAAGCACAGATGGGGGAATATTAGTTGGTGCTCAAGGAACTCTTTCTATTGAGTATAGTCTAGATGGTACAAACTGGCAACCAAGTTCCTTATTTGAAAATTTAACAGAGGGAACATACACCGTATATATTAGATATGTTGGGCAATCATGTATTTCTACTCAAATCGTCACTTTAGTTGCTGGAGGAGGAATTGAAACGACTGGCTCTACTTTATCTTTTTGCTCAGGAGATATAACCGCTACACAATTTGTAGAAACATATTATGTTCCTGGACCTGAAGATCAGATTCTTGATGCTTTTCAAGGAATTTATGATGTAGGTACTTGTGGATCAATCGGTAGTAGTAATCCAAGTAGTCCAATTTCTACATATATTTCAATTGGTATAGTTGAAGGTGGAACGATCATTCATTACGACCATTGGGAAGGTGCAGAGGGATACGAATCAAATCTAACTTTTCCAACACAAGCTTCAACAGAGATATGGGGAGATAATAATCCGAGTAATGGTATTCCTCCAGGTTTTGCAATTGATTATTTAAGCGCTGCTGATATAATTATTTTATCTAATGAAGTAACTATTACAACAGCAGGAATGGATGTTTTGGATTATGATGGAGGAGATAAGATTGGTAGCCGAGGAAATATTGCAATTACACGATTGGCTTGGGCAGACGGTTCAGAAACACTATTAGCAGGAGCCTTAGAAGTTTATCCTATCGAAGCTTGGGGAACCAACTATAAAATGCCAGTAGGTGAAAACGGTGATGTTAATGAAATGTTTTCTTATACTGGAGCAGTTATAATGGCACAGGAAGATAATACTGTTGTTAGCTATGTTGATAATGGAGTAGCGCTTACTACTACACTTGCAGAAGGACAAAGTATTCATGTGGAAGGAGTTCAATATGGTGATGAGGTAAATGCTGATAAACCAGTGCAAGTGCATTTGTTGACAGGACATTTATGCGCAACATTTGAATCTAGATTCTTTACACTAAAGCCAACGGACCAATGGTCTTCAGATTACTATAGTCCTGTTGCTACTCTAAATGATAACACAGAGATTCAAAGTATTACTAACAAACCGACCTATGTGCATTTATACAACCCAAATAGCACAACAATTTTTGTAGAGTGGGAAACTTCTGCAGGTGTTCAAACTACTATTCAGGTTGATCCTAATAATGTAAATTATGTACAGATTCCTGAAGGAACAGGTACGCACTTTTACTCTTTAGATAATAGTAATTTTTATGCAATAGCAACAGTTGATTCTGACCCTGGATCTAACTCGCGGCACGATTGGGGGTTTGCACTTCTCCCAGGTGATCAGTTAACATCTCAGATTACAATGGTTGGATTTGCTCCTGGAGCAAACCCTTCGGATATGGAACTTTGCTGTGATGGTATTAACTGGACAATCTTTGATGTTGATAGTGAAGATGTAACCTCAGGAAGCCTTAGAGCTAACGCGGTTGACGAAGATCCTACTACAATTTGGGAAACTCAATACAACGGTACAACTGATCCTTACCCGCATCATATTGAACTAAACCTAGGTTGGAGTCAGCCTTTCTCAGGATTCAGATATACACCTCGACAGGACGGAAGTTCTAATGGAATGATTGCGGATTATCAATTGGATTATTGGAATGGAACCGGTTATACACTTATAACTTCCGGAACTTGGGGAGGAGGTACAGCTGACAAAATCGTATACTTCCCTGAGGTAACGGCACAATACATTCGATTGACAGCAACTTCTTCTGTAAATGGAAGCCTTACCGCTTCTGCAGCAGAAATTGCGGTATTGAGACCTGAAAACTCAGCTCCAATATGGATTACAGCAGACTTTCCTCCTGCCTCTACTAGCACTGGTTCAATTACTATATGTATTGATCATGATGGTGATGGTGGATCTTTTGTTGATGCAAATGGAATATCATATGATGAATCTATTGTACTTGTACAATTAGGATTGGCAAAAATTTATGATACAGATGATAATGACCAAACTGGTACGCGTATCTGGGTTTGTGACGGATCGGATGCAATCTTAGCTGGTGCATATGGACAAGATCCTGCAGTCGCAAGTGGTGCAAGTCCTGCTATTGACCTTGGTACAGGTTTACCAAACGGTATTCCATACTCAGTTTCGAAATGTGCTAGTTTAAGTAGAGACATAAACGGAAATGGATTGTTTGATGAATGTGATGAAGTTACCTATACTGTTATGGTTCGTAACACTGGTGTACTTCCATTGTCAACAGGGTCTATTAATATATTAGACACTTTGCCTTCGGAATTAACTTATGTTGACAACTCTACTGTTGCGATAATAGGTAATAGTGTAACTAACTTGTCTGATAATGGAAGCCCTTCAAGTCAGTTTCCATTAGATGAAACAGGTTATCAGCATTATGCTAATATTCTACCTAATGATTCTATTATTTTCAATTTTAAAGCAGTAATTAATAACTTATCATCTGCTACCTTTGTAAATAATATGGTTTATGCTAATAGTAATGGGCAGCAATTGACGGCGGAAGTAACATTCCCTGTACAGACACCAACTAGCCCGGTTGAAGGGGTTATTCCGGGTGATACATTAATCAATTGTTCAGCTGTACCTTTGCCTCCTTTTCAGGATACTTGCATGCAATTAGGCCCACTTAGTAAATACTCTTGGAGCGCAACAGGTGATAGTGAATACTCTGCAGCTTACACTACTAGCAATGTTTCTGATGGTAATGCCTCATCTTATTGGTTAACAGGTGTTACCCCTGAAGTAGGATGTTCTATCGCTCATGCCAGTAGCATTGTTTCATTCTCAGGAGTGGCCAACTCTAATGATGCATTAGGTGCACCAGATGGTATAGGTGCTCAACTTTATAATCAGTCCGATGAGATTCTTATTGATTTAGGAGCTGTAGTTGCTGCCGGTAATGATTATACATTTACTTGGAGACAAACCTCTGCAGACCCAGCTGTGGTTATCTTTGAATCGCCTGACGGAATTATTTTTTATCCTCGTCCAGAAAACCCAGTAGTAGTAACTAGTACATCTTGGACTACTCAGACCTTTACGTCTAATTACAATACGAGATATATTAGGGTTGCTACCCAAAATGTAAATAACTTGGATATAGATGCAGTCGCTTATGATTGTTGTTGCACCCCTGGTACAGCATTTTCTCTTCCGCATACTGTTGATATCGACCTAGGAGCTAATTTTGAAATATTCGGATTTAATTATACTCCTCGTCAGGATAATTCTCAAGGTAGAATTGAAGACTATGAATTTTATATTAGTACAGATGGAGTTAATTGGGGACCTCCAAATACAACTGGAACCTGGGCTTCAAGCACTGCCATAGAATCAGATAGTTTCCCTGGTGAAACTGGACGCTATATCCGATTAGTTGCTCTTTCTGAAGTGAATGGAGATGATTGGACAGCCATTGCTGAATTAGATGTTTTAGCTTGTGTTGTTGCTACCACTTATAATGAGGTGACCGGCCAAACTAATGATGGATCTTGTAGCGATCAGGATTATGTAATTACACGTACCTGGACGACCACCGATGAATGTGGAAATGTTTATGTTGAAACTCAGGTGATTACTGTTGTTGATACAATTCCTCCGGTATTATCTACAACTCCACCTGACATCACAGTAGAATCAACTGAAATACCAGCACCTCCGGGAATGGATTGTTCTTCTTCTGGTAACCTAGCTTTCGGACAGGCTACTTCTCAATCTAGCACACAAAACAGCGGATTCTCTTCAAGAGCTGTTGATGGAAATATTGACGGAGATTTCTTTACAGGAAACTCAGTGACTTTGACTAATAATGAATCACAGGCATGGTGGGAAGTTGACTTAGGTGCAGTTAGTGATGTGGATAGTATTAAGGTATACAACAGAACAGATTGTTGTACTGCTGGATTAAGTTCTTATTATTTGATCGTTTCAGATTTACCCTTTCCTTCTACAGACTTATTCACAACTATTGGTGATCCTAATGTTGATTTTTATTTCAATCCATTACCTGCAGGAAGACCAACTGCACAAGCAATTAATAGATCTGCTAGATATATTAGAATCCAATTGATTGGCACAGGTGAACTTAATATTGCAGAAGTTGAAGTACTACCTACTTGTATTTCTTCAACAGATAATTGTGATGCCGACCCTCAGGTTGTATTTAATGAAGTAATTAATCCTACAGGATGTTCTTATGATATTATTAGAACTTGGACGGCTACTGATAATTGTGGAAATACTTCAGAATCTTCCCAGACTATCTCAGTCGTTTCTACTCTTTCGATTAATACAGGTATCTTCTCTGATTACAATGGAGAAGACATTAGTTGCTATAATGGGGCAGATGGAATTTCATATGTAACTACATCAGGAGGTTCTGATCCAATTAGTATTTCCTGGAGTAATGGACCAAATACGGATACAATTTCTGGCTTAGCTGCTGGTACATATTATGTTACTGCAACAGATGCACTTGGTTGTTCAGCTGTTGATAGTATTACGCTTACGCAACCGATTCCAATATCAATTAATAATTTAACGGTTTCTTCAAATTATGGAGGCGAAGATATTAGCTGCTTTGGTGGAAATGATGGAGCTGCTTACGTAAACGCTGTTGGAGGTACGGGAACTAGAATATACGAATGGAGTACTTCTGAAACGACACAATCAATCTCAAACTTGTCTTCTGGAACGTATATAGTCACGATAACAGATCTTAATGGTTGTACTTTCGTAGATAGTCTAACGCTTCAAGACCCACCTGAACTTATTATCAGTGCCGTTGTAGGTCCTGCTATTAGTTGTTTTGGTTATAATGACGGTGAAGCAACAGCGACTGTTATTGGCGGAACTGGAGCATATACCTATGAATGGAGTAATGGACAATATACCGCTACGGCTACTGGTCTTGACTCTAACCCTTATACTGTAATAGTTCGAGATGAAAACGGTTGTGCTGATACATTAATAGTTACACTTAATGATCCTCCTATACTTGACTTAACGGTTTCAGCTTCAACTGACCCAACACTTTGTGAAGGCTCAGATGGTACAATTACCTTAAGCGCTTCTGGAGGAACTACTTACTTGTATCGCTTAGGAATTACTGGAGCTTGGCAGGCAAGTAACGTATTTACTGGTTTACCTGCCGGTATTCATGAATTCTTTGTTCAGAATAGTGATGGTACATGTGGGGTTGGTCCTTTAGTTGATACTTTAGTAAATCCAATTCCTTTCTCTTGTCCTATCGTGCCACCTGCAAACCCTGACTCGATTTGTAGCTCTGACGTCTTTGTAGTTTTCTCTGTACCTGCACTGCCTGATGCAAGCGGTTATTTTTGGGAGGTTGATTCTTCGGTTGTAATTGTAACTGGTCAGGGAACAAATTCTGTTACTCTTAACATGAACGATGCACCTATAGGGTCCTATGATATTTGTGCTGCTACTTTAAGTAATTGTGGCAACTCAGGACCATGCTGCTTTACCTATACCGTAATCTCTTGCGAAGAGATTTGTGGTAATGGCCTTGATGATGACAATAATGGTTTAACCGATTGCGATGATCCAGCTTGTGCCGCAATTGCAGATATTAATATAACACCTCCTGTTTGCTGGGCTGATACAGTAGTAATTTGGGCTGAAGATGGTGGCTCGGGAGCAACTTACCTTTGGGATTTCGGAGCCGATGCTACCCCAGCGAGTGGAACTGGTATTGGTCCGCATAATGTAGTTTATTCTACTTGTGGCAATAGAACTGTATTGCTTGAAGTAACAAGAGGAATTTGTGTCGCAAACGATAACTTAAATGTATCTAATACCGACTTAGTTGATCCGATTTGGGATTCACCTCCACTTGATTTAATGATTGATTGCGATACTGCATCTAATATCTCAAATTCTATTGCTAACTGGTTGGCTAACGTTGGAGGCGGTTCAGCTTCTGATGATTGTGATACATTATTCTTGACAAACGATTTTGTAACTCTGACTACAACTTGTGGTAGTAGTGGCTCTGATGTAGTTACTTTTACAGCTACAGATGGCTGTGGAAATACTGCAACAATAACCGCAACGGTTACTGTACAAGACACCTCAGATCCTTTCTTATTTGGAGTGCCTACAGACACAATAGTAGATTGTAATAGTATTCCAACAGCTCCAGTTATTTATACAGATATTACTGCAACAGATAGCTGTGATGCCACTGTAACAATTACATTTACTGAAACACCAACGCTAGGAGGTAGCTGTCTAGATAATTATACTTTAACAAGAGAATGGACAGCAACAGATGATTGCGGAAACGCGCTCACACTTACACAGATAATTACGGTGCAAGATACATTGGCTCCGTCTTTATTAGGAGTACCTGTAGATACAATCGTAAATTGTAATAGTATTCCATCAGCTCCAGTTATTTATACAGAAATCACAGCGACAGATAATTGTGATGCGAGTGTAATCATTACTTTTACGGAAACTCCTACTGGAGGATCTTGTGCAGATAACTATACGATCGTGAGAGAATGGACAGCGACTGATAATTGTGGTAATATTCAAACGCTCACACAATTGATCACCATACAGGATACCCTAATTCCTACTTTATTGGGGATTCCAAATGATACAATTATCGGATGTGGAATAGTACCTCCAGCTCCTATTCTTTATACAGATATCACAGCGACAGATAATTGTGATGCGAATGTAGCCATTACTTTTACAGAAACTCCATTAGCAGGGGCTTGTGCAGATACCTATACGGTAACACGAGAATGGACGGCGACCGATAATTGTGGAAATACAGTAACACAAACGCAGTTGATCACAGTAGAAGATACAAACGATCCAATACTATTCGGTGTCCCGAATGATACGATAGTAGAATGCTACGGAGTACCAGCAGTCCCGATTTTATATGTAGATATTACAGCGACAGATAGTTGTGATGTAGATGTAACAATCACCTTTGTAGAAACACAAACAGCGGGCTCATGCCTAGATACTTATACTTTAACAAGAGAATGGACCGCGACAGATAACTGTGGGAATTTTGTAACACAAACGCAGTTGATCACAGTAGAAGATACAAATGATCCGGTATTATTCGGTGTCCCGAATGACACGATAGTAGAATGCTACGGAGTACCAGCAGTTCCAGTATTGTATACAGATATTACAGCAACAGATAGTTGTGACGTAGACGTAACAATCACCTTTGTAGAAACCCAAACAGCGGGTTCATGTCCAGATACTTATACCTTAACACGAGAATGGACAGCGACCGATAATTGTGGAAATGCGATAACAGAAACACAAATCATCACAGTAGAAGATACAAATGATCCGGTATTATTCGGTGTCCCGAATGACACGATAGTAGAATGCTACGGAGTACCAGCAGTTCCAGTATTGTATACAGATATTACAGCAACAGATAGTTGTGATGTGGATGTAACAATCACCTTTGTAGAAACCCAAACAGCTGGTTCATGTCCAGATACTTATACCTTAACACGAGAATGGACAGCGACCGATAATTGTGGAAATGCGATAACAGAAACACAAATTATCACAGTAGAAGATACAAATGATCCGGTATTATTCGGTGTCCCGAATGATACGATAGTAGAATGCTACGGAGTACCAGCAGTTCCAGTATTGTATACAGATATTACAGCAACAGATAGTTGTGATGTGGATGTAACAATCACCTTTGTAGAAACCCAAACAGCTGGTTCATGTCCAGATA
>CAKZUK010000233.1 GCA_937921775.1 uncultured Saprospiraceae bacterium | reverse complement strand
TGCATCAGCATATCTCTAACGATAAGTAAGGACCATTTATCTCCGATTAAATCTAAAGCAGATGCTATAAGGCAGGAAGATCGAAATTTTTTTACCATAATCTTTTATGAAATATTACTTTAAAAAGTAAAGTTATTTGTAATTTTGATTTAAATACACTTAACCTAATTTTCTTTATGTTTTGAAAGTAGAATTTTTGTTCAAATCGAGGCAGGCACGGAACCTGATAGCCCTAGCTATCAAGGTGAGTACAGAACGAAGAGTTGGATAAAAAGATCTTTTTCAAAATGTAATTAATTTTATGTTACAGTGTATTAAATTATAAAGTAAAAATAAGGAAATAATATTTAATCATTTAAACTTCAATAGCAATTATGTTAGCAGGACACTACACGACAGCCTTAGTGGCGTATCAAAAATATCCAAAAGGAACTTTACTATACTTTTTATTAGCCTCACAATTGCAGGATCTAATGTGGTTTATATTTCACTACTTGGATTTAGAGCCCACTGGGCCAAGTGATGTATTTAATGCAACCTTAAGTAATATGACCGTTGACATGCTTTATAGCCACGATTTGGTTCCACAAATAATTTGGGTAGCAGTAATCTTCCTTATCGGAAAATTTTTATTTAAACGTACTAAAATTGGTTTGGTAGGCGCAGCTTTGGTCGTAGGACATTTCGTTTTAGATTTCTTTTCAGGCCATCCACATCACATCTTTGGAGCAGATTCTCTTGAGGTAGGACTTGGACTTTATGCTTCCAATGTTTTTCTAGCTATAGCAATTGAAGCAGTTACATCCGTTGCTATTCTTTGGTATTTCTTTAGCCAAGAAGCTAAGAATGGAATTCAACGTAGCCCAAAAAATAAAGCTTCTATTATTGGATTATTTGTATTTGGAATTGCTTTTTTATTAATCATTGCCACAACTTCTTTTAGACAATGGTTTAACTTACCAGACTTTGATTTAGGTTTTAATTCGAATGTACCTACCCTCGTCCTAACCTACATCGGTATGATTTTATTTTTGAATCATTTTGTACCAAAGTTCACAGTTGACAAGTAGTTTTAAAAATCAATTGCTGAACGCAGCAATTTTTAAGTGCTCTTGCCCGAACAGCAAGGGCACTTATGTATTATAAGGGTCTTCACTACAAGCTTACAACTTGCTAACTTGGTTGATTTATAAAATAAGAGACAAGGATCGACCCCAATAAATCTTTTGTCATTTAAGCAAATATCAGCAAGAGTTCCAACAGTCTCCAAATATAAAATATTTATAACACCTCCTTCCTAAATTACAAAAAGAGGAAACGCATTTTTTTATCCAACTAAGAAATGGCCTTATCATAATTCTTATTTCTCCTTTTTTTTTGGTATTTTATGCTCAATGACGATAAACAAACTACTAGAGCAAACGATAAGCTTACAACGACTCGAACTTCACTTAATAGACCTCCCACAAATAATCACCTTTAAATCTGGAATTGGAACACGAAATTCTCGTGAAGCCCTGATTGTCAAATGGATAGATGGAAATGGGAACGCTGGCTACGGAGAATGTGCCTGCCGCCCTGACCCCTATTATTCTGTAGAATATCGGGATGCCGCAGCAGATGTCATTCAAAAATTCATTGCTCCATTCTTAAAAAAAGAGCAAAGCTATGCTGACATCTTAGCCATTCTGAAAAAAGTCAGAGGTTGGAATTTTACTAAAGCTGCTGTGGAAGCAGCCGTTCTTCAAATAGCAAGACAACAACAGCCATTTGATCTTTCTGATCTGATAACAGCTGATCCAATCGAAAAGGTACCAGTTGGTATTTCTCTGGGAATTTATCAGGACAAAGACGAATGCTACGAAGTTGTACAACAGGCAATAGCAGATGGTTTTCAACGATTGAAATTCAAAATTTCACCAAGCGTTGACACACAAGTTTTTGAACATATAAATCCTTTGCTATTTGACAATAAAGTACATACTGGTTTTGATGCAAACGGCAGCTTTTATGAAAAAGACTTAGATGCCTTTGCTTATTTCGCAAACACCTATCAAACGGTAATCGAACAAGCATTTCCGCCAGATCGTTTTGATGTTTTGCAAAAAGCTAAAAAGCGATTTCCTACTTTACAAATATGCGCCGACGAAGAAGTTAAACATCTTGGAGATGTGATGAAACTACATCAGTTGAAAGCAATTGACGAGCTTAATCTGAAAATTGGAAGAGTGGGTGGCATTACTAATAGTATTGAAATTATAAACTATTGTGAGGCAGAAGGAATCGACTGCTGGATTGGTGGAATGTTTGAAACAGGAATTGGCAGAATAGCTAATCTCGAATTGGCTTCTTTTCTCCCAACTGCGAAAGCTCATGACCTTAGTCCTTCTGCTCGATATTTTCAGGAAGATATTATTAAACCCGAGGTGACGATGGATCGAGGCTTTGTTGAATTCAGTAAGTTAGATGATTGCATGGTTGTCGATGATGTCTTGGAAAAGTATACGACAGAACGTATTGACATCCTGATATAGTTTTACAAAAAAAGAAAATACTAAAAATTTAATTCAAGAATGCTTGACTACATAATAAAGAATGCAAAAGTCTGTACTGGCTTACTAGAAGAAGGAACGATAAGAAACATCGGAATCTTAGCAGATAAAATAGTGGTGTTAAACCCACAAGAAGCAACACCTGAAGCAAAAGAAACCATAGACGGAACCGGAATGATTTTATCACCTGGCTTCATCGACCCACATGCTTCAACAGGCTTCGGATATTTTTTTCCAAAAGCAGCGGATCACAAACTTCATCAAGGAATCACCACTGAAATCTTTGGAAACTGTGGTACTTCCCCTGCTCCCATCGGTCCTCATCTAATGGATACCATGAACCGTTTGTCAAAAGACATTGGCTTTCCATTTGACTGGACTACCATGAGCGAGTATTTTGAACGAATAGAAAACAACTTGCAATTTAATATAGCAACATTGGTTGGCCATAGTACTTTGCGTGCGGGAAATATGGAAGATTGGAAAGATCTAAAACCGGAGCAACAAGAACGTATGAACGCAGCCTTGGAACAAGCGATGGACGAAGGTGGCATTGGTTTTTCAACTGGTTTGATTTACGCACCAGGTTGCTTTGCAGAAATGGAAGAGATCATTGAACTCGCGAAAATAGTAGCTAAAAAAGGAGGCGTTTATGCTTCTCACATTCGCGACGAACGCAACGGAATAGAAGAGGCAGTAACGGAAGCTTTGACCATCAGTGAGCGTGCAAATGTCAGAACACTCATCAGTCACCTAAAAGCAGCAGAGCAACAGAACTGGGGAAAGATTCCTAAAATCCTAAAACAAATAGAGGCCTTTAATGAAGCGCATCCTGACTTGCAAGCTGCAGTCGATGTTTATCCTTATACCGCGATTTCTACGAAACTGCGTGCTTTTATTCCAAACTATATTCTAAAAGATGGCATTGATAATATTCCCAAAAAACTCCAAGAACCTCAAGTCCTAAAGGATATAGCAGATTGGATCGTAGAGCGAGATTACGACTTGAATCAAATGATGATTATCTCAGATGAATTTGAGGAGTACTTTGGAAAAACGGTTGCAGCTATTGCGCTAGAACAAGGCATCTCAGAAGCAGACACCATGGCGCAGATTTTATCGAAGAGTACAGAGTCTTGGATTGTTTATCACTGCATTAGTCAAGAGGATATTGACGCAGCGATCTTGTGGCCGAAGGCGATGATTTGTACAGACTCTTGGAGCTATCCAGTAAATGCACCTGAATCGATTGGACAACCGCACCCAAGATCTTACGGAGCTTTTACTACTTTCTTAGAACGCTATGTAAAGGATTTAAAAGCACTCAGTTGGGAAGAGGCCATTCATAAAATCACCTACTTGCCTGCACAGTTTTTCAACTTACATAATCGAGGACAAATCGAAGAAGATTTTCAGGCTGACTTGGTTTTACTAGATCCCGAAAAGCTAAAAGCGAATGCAACTTATACCGCACCAAGAAGTTTGTCCGATGGTGTAAAATATTTGTGGGTAAATGGAAGCTTGGTGATTGACAAAGGAGAAGTAATGGAAGGGAATTCTGGCCGGGTTTTAATGAATGAGTTGGTGACTTAATGAAAAGTGGAAAAAATATATCTGTAGAAAAACAACTAGTAAAACATGACCATTAAAATTGCAACACCAGCTGACTTTTCAAAAATTGCTGCGATTTACAACGAGTACATTCGACTAGGCAATGCCACGATGGAAGAAAAAATCCATGATGAAAAAGATATCGCCACTTGGGTGAAAAAGTTCAACAAGCGAGAGCGATTATATGTGATGGAAGTGGAGGAAGAAGTTATAGCTTGGGGAATCATAAAAAGATATAGCGACAGAGATGGTTATCGCTTCGCTGCAGAAACCGCGGTGTATCTTACATCCACACAGTTAGGAAAAGGCTATGGTAGTCGTATGAAAAAATATTTGATTGAGGAAGCTCGATCACTGGAATACCATCATTTGATTGCTAAGATATTTGCGAAAAATGAAACGAGTATTCAGTATAATATAAAATTGGGTTACACTGTAGTTGGAACTCAAAATAGAATTGGATTTAAAAATGGAGAATGGCAAGACATTGTGATTTTGCAGTTGTTGTTGGATTGATCTTAGACAGTTTTTTTTGAGTGGTGTGCTTTTGAAGCTTTTTATGAATTAAAGAATTTCATCCAAACCCTAAGTCCAAATAAAAGCCCTGTCAAAAAAAATAAAAATATTATTTGTAACGATAAAAATAAAAAACAATATGAGCGTCAAAATCTTATCAAAAGGCTTAGAATCATTGGTTCAGAATTTAAGTACAGCAATTGAAAACGAAGGAAACATAAGCCCTTTACGAGCTTGCGAAATTGTGAATGCGGCCCAAGTAACAGTGGGGGACCTAGAGCCCTATGCAGATTTTGATCATCCAATCGCAGATTGCTATGGACGTAAACTGGTTGTAGATAATGGGAATTTCGAAGTGATGGTTATGTCATGGAATCCAGATCACTATTCCTCCATTCACAACCATGGATACACCCAATGGGGAGTGGTGCAAGTTTTTGGAAATACACACCACATGATCTATCACGTAAAGGACAACGAACTTCGTTTTTCTAAAAAAGAAATACTGACTCCCGGAGGTGTAGTAAAAGTCAATAATAAATTTATCCATCAAATGGGGAATGCTACCACTGGACGTTACATGACCTTGCACGTTTATGGTTGTAATGACAGAAACGAAGACATTACCGCTGATGCGCAAAACTACGACTTGGAGTTTAGTCGAATTTCTCATACCACTGGTGGTGCCTTTTTCAATTTACCTGAAGGAGAAATTTATGATTTTGAAACAGGACCAAAACCAACGAATGAGGTTTTACTACAATACATGCATTTAATCATGAATTATTATGATCGCCAACCAGATAGCCTGAAGATTCAAGAATTGAAGCGAGCTATGCTTAAAAAGGTAGAGCAACAGTTAACGGGAAAAACTAGCTTGGGAATTAATGAGGTGAAGATTGAATTGAATTAAGCGATAAAACGATCTGGTGCTTTTCCACAAAGCCACAAAGAAGAAAAGCACCAGATCTTAACTCTTGACATTCCAGTCGTAAATAGCCGCTGGACTTACCTTTCTTTTATTGTTTTTACATTTTATTTATTGTTTTCTTCCTTCAAAGATTGTCTTCACAATTATTCTTTGATTTGGAATTAGATGAGCGAAAATAAACAAGCAGCTCGACTAAATAGCGAATTTAGTCTTAAGGAAAATCTCAGTTTCCGTGAAATGTATTCAAGTATCTGCGAAATGATTAAATCTCCCAATTCTCCTTGGAGTAATTTTGTGTTATCAATAAAATTAAAAGATAATACAAAATGCATATCGAATCAAATTTA
Source organism: uncultured Saprospiraceae bacterium (assembly GCA_937921775.1). Lineage (GTDB taxonomy): Bacteria > Bacteroidota > Bacteroidia > Chitinophagales > Saprospiraceae > CALGLS01. The sequence goes on along the minus strand of CAKZUK010000233.1, from coordinate 6,824 downwards.
AGCGTAGAGGCTTCTAAGAAAACCTGGAGACGTCTTTTCATAGGCATATTAGGTCTACAAGCAATTTTAGAACTAGGGGTTGGTGCTACGCTTTTGTTTAATCTTCCTCTTGCCTTAGAGAGTGGTTTTAATATCCCCTACAGTAGTGAACTCGATGTTCTTGGCATTGCCCTAGGCCTTTACTTATTACTATTAACGGCCTTATTGGTCATCAGTATGATCTGGACAAATAAAGGGAATTACGCTGGAATAACTATAGGAATACTTGCTGGGATTTTTCTGCTTAGCTTCGGAGTTGCCGCTTCTGTGAATGCCGGAGATGCTCAACCGATGCTCATCTCATAGATAGCACAAGAGGATTGCTCACTATTATTTTTGGCTATATGGCTAAAAAGGAACTCAAACAATAATAAATGAAAAATTTTCAGCTACAATTCGGAGGAAAAGTTACCAAAGAACTTCAAGCCCAATACGAAAAATCAGAAAACTGGAAAGACGGGAAATTTCAAAATTTAGAAAATACCGAAATGGATCTTTCTTTGGGAAAAATACCTGGAGCAATCTACAAGCAACTGACCAAGGAAGATCAGAAACCCAAAGAGAATTTACCTATTATTCCTTTTGACAAAACTGCGTTTTTAGCGCCTGCTGATAAAGCAAAATTCATTTGGTATGGCCACTCTGTCGTACTCATGCGCCTGAATGATCAAACCATTTTAATCGATCCAATGCTAGGCTCGAATACCACTCCTATTGCTCCTATTGCCAATAAACGTTTTTCTGAAGACAGCTTGTCCTTGATTGACCGCTTCCCTGAAATAGATCTTATTTTACTGACACACGATCATTATGACCATTTGGACTATGACAGCATTCAAGAGCTAAAGCATAAAACCAAAAAGTATTTTGTAGCCATAGGTCTGAAGCGACATCTTGTGAAGTGGGGTGTTGATGCAAATTTAATCACTGAATTTGACTGGTGGAATGACGAGACCTTTGAAAATATTCAAATTACGTTTACTCCAACTCGCCATTTCTCGGGACGTGGATTGACTGATAGAGCAAAATGCCTTTGGGGTGGATGGGTATTCAAAACTGAAAAAGAAAATATCTGGTTTAGTGGTGACGGTGGTTATGGTAGTCATTTTAAAAACATTGGTGAACGCTTGGGCCCTTTTGATTTTGCATTTATGGAATGCGGCCAGTACAATGATGACTGGCGGCCAATACATATGTTTCCTGACGAAAGTATACAAGCAGCATTGGATGCTAATGTAAAAAAAGCAATGCCTGTACACTGGGCTGGTTTCTCCCTCTCCTATCAACATGCATGGACTGATCCGGCGGAGGAGTTTGTAAATTTTGCAAAAGAAAAAGGATTAGAATATCTACTAGCACCTTTAGGTAAATTATTTACTTATGCTGATACAATCAAAGAAAAGTGGTGGAATAATTAGATCTTAAGAATAGGTGCAGGTCAATTATTTATAAACGCGTTAGTAATTAAAAGACGAGTCATGTCAAAATGGAACAAGGATAATATTCCCAATCAAAAAGGGAAAACGGTCATTATCACAGGAGCTACCAGTGGCTTAGGAAAAGCTGCTACAAAAGTACTTGCTGACAAAAATGCAACTGTGATAATGGCTGTCAGAAATACAAAAAAAGGAAAAATTGTTGCAGAAAAGTTCAATAATGACTTACTTGACCCTAGAATAGAAGTTCGAAAACTTGACCTAGCTAGTTTAGATTCTATTCAATCATTCTCAGAAGGAATAAAAGCTTCTTACGAGCACTTGGATATACTAATCAATAACGCAGGTGTTATGACTTGTCCTTATTCAAAAACCGAAGACGGTTTTGAAATTCAAATGGGAACCAACCATTTGGGGCATTTTGCCTTGACAGGTTTATTAATGCCATTATTGAAAAAAACAAAGAGATCTCGTGTTGTACAATCGAATAAAATGTCTCACAATGAAACCAATGCAAAACGACTATGGGCATTGTCTGAAAAAATGACCGGGATTCAATACTAATCACCTCAAAAACGAATAGCAATATGACTGATTTTTTTCGCTTAAAAAGCATTGCAGAATTACACAGCATGTTTGGTTTAGAAAAACCTTTGCATCCACTAATTACAATTATAAAAGAATGGCCAGAAATTGATTTCGATTTTGGGAATACCAAAATGGTCAGCGACTTGTATGTACTAGGCATGAAAGGAAATGCAAAAGGAACCTTCAAATATGGTCGAAATTCTTACGACTATGAAGAAGGTACTCTAGTATTTATGTCCCCAAATCAAGTAGCCCAATTTGATGATGCGGATGCCGAAGCGGATAAAAATGGGTGGTCTATATTTTTTCATCCCGATTTAATACGTAAATCTATATTGGGGAAGACCATAAAGACTTATTCCTTTTTCAACTATGGACTTAGCGAGGCATTACATGTTTCTGACAAGGAAAAACATATGTTAAACGATCTTGTCCATAGAATTGCAATCGAATTACAACAGAACATAGACAAGCATTCCCAAGATTTGATCATTGCTAATTTGGAGTCAATACTAAAATATTGTCATCGGTATTACGATCGTCAATTTTACACGCGCACCAATCTCAACAAGGATTTAGTTGACCGTTTTGAAAGTTTTATTGAACTCTATTTTTCATCTGATGAATTAAAAAATAATGGACTCCCTACTGTAGGGCAATGCGGAACTGCACTAAACATGTCTGGAAGCTATTTGAGCGATTTATTAAAATTGGAAACTGGAAGAAGTGCAAAGGATCATATTCACGGCTTTATAATTGATAAAGCAAAAACCTTATTACTCAACTCCAATTCCACCATTGGTGAAGTTGCCTATGATTTAGGATTTAAATACGCTCAGCATTTTAGCAAATTATTTAAATCAAAAACGGGGATTAGTCCTTCAAGTTATAGAAACTTGAATTAATCCCCTATTCTTAATAGTAGGTCCAAGTCCCCTACTAACTACATACTTAGTTTTCATTCACAATAACCACATTCCCTCGCTTATGCCCTTTGTCAATATAGCGATGCGCTTCAGCAATCTCCTCTAGAGAATAGCATCTATCAATAATTGCCTCCAACTTTCCTGCTTCCATCAGCGCTCTGATCTTTTGAAGGAAACCTCGAATAGTAGGAACGGGCAAAGCTCCTGTTGCTGAAAACATTGCCTTTTTGCCTCTTGTCATTGAAGTTCGAATCACCTGAAAAAGAAGTCCTAGCCCAAGAACAGGCGAAACATAAGCACCTTTCTTAGTTAAAGATTTTTTACATTTTGAAAAAGAAAGCTTACCTACCGTATCATAAATAATGTCGTAGGTTTGGCCATTATTTGTGAAATCATTTTTTGTATAGTCAATCACTTCATCTGCACCGAGCGCCTTCACCATTTCTATATTCTTATGGCTACACACTCCTGTTACCTTTGCTCCAAAATGTTTAGCCAATTGAATAGCAGATGTACCTAAGCTACCAGAAGCACCATTGATCAACACCCTTTGTCCGCTTTGAATATTGGCGAGTGATTTTAGGAAGTTGAATGAGGTGATTGGTCCATCTCCAACCACTGCTGCTTGTTCATAGCTAACATTATTGGGTATGATTGCTATTATTCCTTCTTCATCTATGCAGACAAATTCGGCATAAGTTCCGAAACTAAACAAGGATTCTCCAAAAACTTTATCTCCTTTTTTAAACAGTTTTACATGCTCACCAACTACATCCACTACTCCTGAAAAACCAGTTCCTGCAATCGCATGCTTAGGTTTGGTCAAGCCCATAAACAATCTACCAATCAAGGGGTAGCCGGTACGCATCATCGTTCCTGCTCTGGTCACGGGAAGTGCAAAAATTTTCACACGTACTTCATTTTCTTTTGGAATGGGAATTTCTACTTGTTGTAGTTCAAATACTTCTGGTCCTCCATAGGCTGTAGAGATTACGGCTTTCATTTTTGAATTTTTCATACGGTATTTTTTTGATTGATTAAAAAAACTAGTCTCTTCTAGAATTCATAATCAAAGATACCCTAAGGGCAGAGGGGAATCGTTCGGATTTAGAAATCGGAACTTATTTGAGCTTAGCAGGTATGAAATATGTGATTCACTCGAGAAGGTGGGAAAATTTTGAATTTGATTGAAATAAGCAGGTGTTCTGCTCTTTTTAATAAATCTATTAATCCCCCTCAATCGTAAAGTTTGACAGGATTTTTTTTTTAGTTGGAGTACTTGTTTGGTTTTTTATTACAAATTGATTTGCTTGTTACTCTTGGAGCAAGTAAAATGATTGGGATGATAAGGTCTTTGGCCTTATCATGATTTACGGATTGCCTTATGGCTGTCTAGATTGCTCATCTTTCGCTTTAAATACAATAGATCTCCTCTACCCCACCACACTTTTCCAATAAGCCTTGGGAGTGAGTCCCATCGTTTTTTTGAAAAAAGTATTGAAGACTGTTTTTGAATTAAAGCCGCTATCATAAGCTAGCGCAAGGATCGTTAAATGTTGCTCAGCAGGATCTGCAACTTTTGATTTAAAAGCCTCCAACCGGTAAGCGTTTACAAATTCAGAAAAGTTTTTATCAAAACCTTCATTTAATAATTGAGACAGGTGATTGGCTGGTAAATCTAATTTTTCTGCTAAGCCACGAAGGCTTAAACTAGGCTTCAGATAAGGTTTTTCTTCAGCCATCAAAGCTTCTAATTTGTTTTGATATTGAAGCAATAAGTTTTTATCAAATAAAGATTGCTTATACTTTCTTTGAGGAATATCGAAGGTCGTTGTTTTCCCTAAAGCCTGTCCCATCAATTCCTGAAAGCGGGTATTTGACCTTAGTGGTTTGAGCAAAGGTTCGGTATTCAACAATAACATCATTGGCAATCGAAATTCAATACCTTGCTCAATTAACTTTATGGCTTCCGCATGATTGCCCAACATAACTTGACTATAAATTAGATAATTCATCGCACTTCCCATTGCTCCGGTTTGCAGTGCTGCTTCCAATTTTGCCAAGTTCGTTTTTACTTTTGACTCTTCGCCCATCGCAATGTAGGCAAGCGTTGTTCCTCCTAATTTTGTCAAACCAGGTACATCATCTGGAAGTTTTTGAAATAGATCCAATGCTTCATCTGCTCGCCCCATAAAGATGAGTGATTGTCCCCAATTTGATTTTGGAAAATGTAAATCAGGTTTTAAACTAAGACTCTTTTTAAAAAAAGGAATCGCCTTTTCAAATTTTTCTTGTAGATAAAATAAGAAACCTTTAAAATGGTGGTTCATCGCAGCAAAAGGATCAAGTTGCAAAGCCTTGTCTATATAATTAAACGCTGCTTCAAACTTTCCTTCCAATGAAAGGGTGTTGGCCATAGTGAGATAAATATGATCCGCAGGACGAACTTCCAAGGCATTGTTTATATGACGGTAGGCATTCTCTAAATCCCAATTTTGCCAACAACTAATCCAGGCTAAATTTACTTGAGACTCGGGCAAGTTGGCATCTAGCTCCAATGCTTTTGCTAAATAGGGTTTCGCTTTTTCAAAACCTTCTTGAGCAGAGATCATGCCCATCGTTCCGAGATAAGCGTAAGCCTGATTAATGCCTAAATAAGCTAGTGCAAAATCGGCTTGCGTCTCAATTACTTCCTTTAATATAGAGATGCCCTTTTCAGTACCTGGCAAGTCTAACTTCATCAAATAATACCTTGCTTTCAGATAAAGCTTATAGGTCTCTACAGGTATCTCCGGCGTATCTATTAATTTGTCTTCAATCTCGAAATGACCAATATGTTCTCTCAACTTATCCGCGATCAAAAGACTAACTTCATCTTGCACAGCAAAGATATCGTCCAAAGAACGATCGAAGGTCTCAGACCAGAAATGGAAATCCCCCTTTACATCTATCAACTGAGCAGTAATCCGCATTTTATTGCCAGCCAAGCGAATACTTCCCTCCAGAATCGTAGACACGTTTAAGGCCGTTCCTATCTCGATAATAGGTATGTTTTTGTTTTTGAAAAAGAAGGATGAAGTTCTTGAAGTAACTTTTAGTTCTTTAATTTTGGCAAGTGCGTTGATGATTTCCTCAGTCATTCCATCGCTGAAGTATTCGTTGTCTTCATCGGAACTCATGTTAGCAAAAGGAAGAACTGCAATGGTTTTGCTTAGTTCTTTTCGTTTTCCCTTCAGCTCAGTCCTTTCTGGTATTTTTATTCCTTCATTCGTTACTGAAAAAACTTCGACCGGATTTTCGATATTTTTTAATTCAAAAAACCCTAAGGATTGGGTCCTAATTTGTGTATGGTTTTTGAGTTCATCATTTAGCTTTCCCGAAACTAAAATTGCTCCGGCAACTCCCATGCTTTCAATACGAGACGCAAAGTTGACCCCATCTCCATATACATCAGTTCCATCAAAAACAATATCTCCCATGTGCAAACCTATACGCAATGGAACTGGATCGCTTTCATTTAATGCTTTTTGAATTTCAATCGCACATTCCACTGCTTCTACCCCACTTTGAAAAACACTCAAAGTTCCATCTCCGTAATATTGCAATATATTTCCATGATAGATTTGATGATATTTTTCAAAGACTTCACGATGTAGGGATCGAGCTGCTGCTGCTGCTTTTTCATCTTGTTGCATCAATGCAGTATACCCAACAATATCAGTAAACATGACAGCGGCGAGACGGCGAGTTTTCTTTTCTTTATTTGATTTCAAATTGAGGTTATTTCAGTAAAAACTTATTTTAGTAAAAGTAATATTATTTTACTAAAGTTTCA
>CAKZUK010000232.1 GCA_937921775.1 uncultured Saprospiraceae bacterium | reverse complement strand
TTGACGATCAAATTCAATGTTACGATGGAATCACAACCATTTACTGTCAGTAAGTTGGTTACGTATGTTCCTGTTTGTGTATAAACCGAATCGCCTACTTCGTAGGTCTCTCCTTCACAGATTGATTCGTTTAAGATTTCTGCGTATACTGGATTAACGGTCAAGACTACCGTTACGATTGAATCACATCCTGCTCCTGTCTCTAAGGTTGTTATGTGTGTTCCTGTTTCGGTATAAACCGAATCGCCTACTTCGTACGTTTCTCCTTCACAGATTGATTCTATTAGTTGAATCGCATATACTGGATTGACGATCAAATTCAATGTTACGATGGAATCACAACCATTTACTGTCAGTAAGTTGGTTACGTAAGTTCCTGTTTGTGTATAAACCGAATCACCTACTTCGTAGGTTTCTCCTTCACAGATAATGTCTGCCAGATCAGTTTCAGCAGTAGGGTTGACAAGTAAGTTTAGAATTTCAATACTATCACAGCCATTTACAGCAGTGAGGGTATCGCTATAAGTTCCCGTTTCGGTATATGATTCTCCTCCGAATTCAACAACAATCCCTTCACAAATAGTTGAATCAATAAGTGTAGGATCAGGTAAAGCTAAAACGATTAAAGCCACTTCATCGGATTGGGTATTACAAATGGTGTCATTCAAATTAGAAGGATCATTTGCAATTAGGCATCTGTACCAACCAGTGTTGATAAGTTCAGCACTTGCGATATCGTAATTTGCTGTATTTGCACCAGCGATATTTGTCCAATTATTTCCAAAGTCATTACTAAATTGCCATTGGTAACTAGGTGTATCGTAAACTCCTGAAAGTTGAATTTCAAAATTGACTGGTTCGTGTACACAAACACTTGTATCAGCACCTACGTTCATGCTAACTTCAGGACCACAGTTCACAACTGTGATTTGTTGAGTTGCTGTAGTAGCATTGCCGCAGGCATCGGTAGCCGTCCAAGTACGCACTAGGTAATGGAAGTCAACACAAACTCCTTCGATATTCTCTTCCGTGAAAACAAGTACGACGTCTCCTCCACAACTATCTGTTACCAACAGATTTTCGTTGGCGATAGGTACTTCGTTACAATCAACAATTGTATCCGCTGGAACTTCAACGAAAGCTGGAGGAAATGTATCTTGTAAAATGATTTGCTGAATGTCTGAGATTATGTTTCCACAAGCATCTGTTGCGGTCCAAGTTCTATAGATTGTAGTTGCACCAATACAAGGAGTACCTACCACAATGGTATCTGCGTAAACAGGTGTAATGGTATTTTCATCACAATTATCAGTTACAGAGGCAGGTTCACCTAACAAGGTTACATCTAAAATATCTGCTCCACAATCTACTACTATATCTTCCGGTATAGTCATAACAGGTGGTGTCGTATCTTCAATCAGAATGGTTTGTACTGAAATTGAATCATTACCACAACCATCCACCAAAACCCAGGTTCGTAAAATTACAACTGATTGTAAGCAGCTTGCAGAATCTATTCGAATTGAATCCGAATAAAAAGCTTGACCAATATTAGAAGTACAGTTGTCAGATTCATCGGTCACATCACCAGTCACTGCAAGATCGAATGGATCCTGATCGCATTCTAGTGTCAGATCAGCTGGCGTTGTAAATGCTGGAGGTGTCGTATCTTCCAACAAAATAGTCTGAACAGAAGTAGTTACATTACCACAGGCATCCGTTAGAGACCAAGTTCTTTCTATTACTGTAGATCCGGTACAAACACCCAAGGTAGAAACCACATCCGTATAAGTTGCTTGTCCAATATTTCCATCACAGTCATCGCTCTCATCAACTACATCTCCTGTAAGTGTCAAATCAGTTGGATCAGCATCACAATCAATACTGACATCAAGAGGAGTACTAAATACCGGTGGCGTGGTATCTTCAATAGTGATTAACTGTGTAGCGGTGCTGCTATTTCCACAAGCATCTGTTACCGTCCAAGTTCTTTCTATTTGTGTTGAATTTGGACAAGGACCAGCAACAATTACATTGTCGACATATGTCGCCTCACCAAGGTTGCCATCACAATTATCTGAGCTAATCTCAACGTTTCCGGTGGTGTACAAATCGTTTGGATCTTGACTACAATCTAATGTTAGATCAGCTGGCGCTGTAAAAACAGGAGCTGTAGTATCTTCAATTGAAATTACTTGCGTGTAAGAGGTATCGTTTCCACAAGCATCTTCCAATTCCCATGTTCTGTAAATCGTATAATTTTGTTCACAAAGACTAGATATTTCAATGCTATCAGAGTAGAGACTAGTCAATACACCTGAAGAACAGTTATCCGTAATATTGGTAATCGTACCTGTAATACCAAGATCAGTAGGATCTACATCACAAGATATAGTCAGGTCAGCTGGCGTATCCATTTCTGGAGCTACGTCATCTATAATAGTAATTTGCTGAAGGGCAGTTGTTGCATTTCCACAACCATCTTCTAATTTCCAAAGTCTAAAAATGGTTCCAGTACCTGAACATGCATTTTCAGTAGAGAGACTATCCGTATAAGTTGCTTCGCCTAAGCTTAAAGTACAATTATCACTTTCGTCAATTACATCACCAGTCTGTGATAAATCAGTAGGATCTGTTTCACAACTAATAACAACATCTTCTGGAGCTGTAAAAACTGGCGCAGTATTATCGGTCAAAGTAATTTCCTGAACTGCTGAGAATGTATTGCCGCAGCCATCCACTAATTCCCAGTTTCGAAGAATCAATGTAGCCCCATCACATGGAAATCCTGTGTAAATTTCATCCGTATAAGTTGCCTCTAAACCGGTATCACAATTATCTTTTTCGTTGGTTACATCACCCGTTAAATCTAAATCATTTGGGTCTTGATCACATTCTAAATCGACATCATCCGGCACTGTAAAATCTGGTGGAGTTGTATCAACTATGGTTATGACCTGGGTATGGCTTTCTGCATTTCCACAGTTATCGGCCCATGTCCAAACTCTATTGAGTATATAATTATTTGCGCAAGAACCGGGTGTTGTCGTTTCTGAAAAAGAAATATTGATTTCATCCGAACAGTTATCATCGACTACTGCATCACCGTCTGGAATTGTCTCATCACATTCCAATGTGATATCACCAGGTAAAACAATAACAATTGGATTTTCAGTATCCTGAACTTGAAATTCCTGAACGATAGAGTCCTGATTATTACAAGCATCTGTAGCAATCCAAACTCTTCGCATGGTAAATTTATCAGGGCATTCGCTTGATACGATTGTTTCTGAAAAAGTGATGTCAACATTTGGATCACAATTATCTGTAACAATCAATTCAGTGCCTAAGTCAGGAACTGGAATGATAGAATCACATTCAACGTTAGGTTCGTTGGCATTTACCAGTATTAGAACTGGAGGAGTTGTATCTTCTAAAGTAATGATTTGGATAGCACTTGTTTCGTTACCACAGGCATCAATCAAATTCCAAGTACGCGTGATGATACTGGCTCCGATACATGGGTTTCCAGCGTCAACAACATCTGTGTATGTAGCTTGTCCAACATTAAAACCACAATTGTCTGTTTCATCAAAAACATCTCCTACTAAAGTCAGGTCAGATGGGTCATCATCACATTCGATGGTTACATCAGCTGGCACTGTAAAGACAGGTGGAATGGTATCAACTAATGAAATTATTTGTATTCCAGTAGATGAATTACCACAATCATCTGTAACCACCCATACTCTTTCTATCAACTTTTCTCCGTCGCAAGGAATACTACTTAATTGATCAGAAAATGATGAGGTCAATGTTCCAGAATCACAGTTGTCACCCAGATTAGTCACATCACCCGCTAAAGATAAGTCGCTGAGATCATCTTCACAATTAAGTGAAACGTCGGCAGGAACTGTAAAGGTAGGTGCTGTAGTATCTACTAAATTTATTATTTGAAGCTGAGTGGTAATGTTGCCACAATTATCGATTAGCGTCCAATATCTTTGAATTTGTGTTGCACCAGAACATGGAAAGCTTTCTGAAACAATATCCAGGAAGACTGCTTCGCCAATTGCAGCGTCACATTCGTCTCCCTCATCCGTTACATCACCAGTAATCAGAAGATCAAGCGGATCATCATTACAATCAAGCGTGATATCAACAGGAACTGTAAAAGTAGGAGGAATGGTATCTAATATTTCATTGGTTGCGATGGTATCCGGAATATTATCCTGACAAGGATAGCCCAAAACATAAATAGAATCGTAGGCACTACAACCCGATTCTACATTAAACACCTCGAGGTAATACATCCCTTCATCATCTACAAAAACATCTTGTGTATTTCCGGTGTAATTATTTGGTCCCGTCCAGTTATAAATATAACCGTCTGGATTTGCCATTAGGTGAGAAGCTACACCACAACCGTAGGTCGTTTCAAAACTAATATCTGCTCCTGGAGGGTAAACAAAATTATCTACTACAACAATGGTATCGCGACTACCTTCACAGCCCTCTACAAAAGCTCCTTCAACTATGTAGGTTCCTGCTTCATTAATTTGAATTAAAAATTCATTTGTATTAGAGATTATATTTCCATCTTCTGTATACCAAGTATAGTAAGACCCTGGCATGGTATCTATTACTGACAATTCTATTATTTCGTTATAACAGTCAATTGTATCTAAACCTACTATATTTACTGGTATTTCAGAAGTATAATTAAATGGGAATGGTCCTGAAAAATCTTTTAGCTGAGCTGTAAATGAATTAGACGATCTTGATTTAAAAAGAATATTACTAAAAGGTAGGTCACACACATCTCCGTCCTCAATAGAACTCAAAAATATTGGGTCAACCCCAAAAACAGTTAAATCCAATCCAACTTCAACAAATTGATTGGCTTCATAAAAAAGGGTGTAATCACCTGAAGAACTAAGTGTACCCCATGGAGGAGCAGATACATAATCTGCGTTACCCAAACCAAAACCATAAACTTCGTTTGGTGGAATTTCTATATCTGCATATCCAAAGGCAGAAGAGTTGCTTCCTCCATCAAACTCGCCTCCCCAATTAAAAGTTGTAGGGTTAGTGTTTTGAAAATCATAGCGACTTACCCAAATACGTAGTTCTAATTCAGGTGCTCCGTTGGTTGAAAAATGACAAGTAGTTACTAAATCACCAATTTTTATAATATTTCCAACTGCATCAAATCCCCAAGAGGTATGTCCTTCATCTGGTCCACCCGACGGGAATCCATTAACAGGATCATAAGACATTTCTTCTACATATAATTCTGCATCAAAATAACTATCACCTGAAGTTGCAATACGAGAAAATCCCAAGTACATCCATAGGTGATTATTAATTGTGATTCCATCTCGTCGAAGGTGCGCGTAGCAGTCAATTAAATCATTTTTCCCAAGTACGTTGTGTGGTCCGTCATCCCAAATTGCTGGATCCTCTCCATTTTTTGATGCTTGTGCAAAACTTGTATAATCAGTTGCACCACTACCTCCAAAAAAATCTTTTGCGTAAGAAGCATCGTGTAGGCGAACTCCATTCATAATTGAATTTTGTGGAAAAGCCATACCCCCAAGCCACTCGATATTGGTCCCGTTTTGCAAAGCATTCTTCAGCTGCCAACTACCTGTAGTATCGAGTACTCCAATACCAGGAGTACTTCCATTATTAAACCAATCATCGGTAGTTGTAACAGGAGACGCAAAGTTGCCAAATAGTGAAGTATTGGAACGGGTGTCCGCATCACCACCAAATTTGGCAGCATCACTTCCATTCAATAATGTCTGAGATTGAAGTATAATAGGGAAGATCAAGAGGAGTAAAATTCCAATTAATTCCAAACGATTCAACCCTCTAAAAGGTAGATATTGATGCATAAATTATGTTTAGTTAACTGGGGAGATCACTAAGGTTAAAATCTGAATAAAAGGGGGAAGTACTTAAGAGATGTCAAATTTTGTACCACAGATTTTGTAACAAGGTAGATTCAAAGAATCGCTACTTTAAATAAATTTCAATCCAATTATGCATCTAAAATAAAACCAACAATAGCCTATCGTATGCCCATTAAAAAAATATTTACTTTTAATTATTATTTTTTGAAAACCGTGACATGTTTTCGGAAAGAAAGAAGTACTAAAGCTCAATTTTTTATAACAAAACAGTGATTTAACACAATAAAAAACATTCGCAATAAGTTATTTTTTTTAATTATTCTGAAAAAAAAACTCCCCAAGCACCTTTTAGTACTTGGAGAGTTTTTCAATAAAGAGACAAAGCTTTTTAGCATAAACAGCTAAATTCAATCAAGCATTATTCTTATCTTTTTCATTGTTTATTATACTGTACTCCAGGCTCATTGAATTTCATAATCCGCACCTCTGTTCTACGATTTTGTTGGTGTTCCTGCTCTGAACATTTAACACCATCGGCACATTTATTCTTCAAGGTACCTTCACCAAAACCTTTAGCTGTAACGCGACTCGCATCAATGCCTCTAGAGATAATATACTTACGAGCCGAAAGCGCTCTATTTTGCGATAGGTTCTTGTTGTAGGCATTATTTCCTCTGGCATCCGTATGCGATTCTAGTGAGATTGACATGGACGGATAAGTCTGCATCAGCTTGATCACCCGCTCCAAATCAGTACTCGCATCTGCTCGAATATTGAACTTATCGAAATCGTAGTAAACATCATTCAGAGTAATGAGTTGGCCTTCTGAGAAGTTCGCATTAGCATCTCCTAGGAAATGTTCGCTTAAGTTTGCTCCACTCAATTGATTCGCTGGTACGTAGGTCGTAACCGGTTGCACCGTTGTAACTGGTTGATAGGTAATAACGGTTTCATAGGTCACTACTGGCACCATGGCTACTGGCGGTGGCGGCGGTGTTGTTGTAGATGTAGATGTAGAAGCAATTACTTCTGTTTTTCTTGTACCCAACTCTAATAGTGCCGCCATAGAATCGTTGGCATCACATTCGATTTCTACGGTATTGATAAACTCATAATCTTCGTCAAAACCAGGCTTAGTTGCTCTGATTCGGTATTCGCATCCGCATTTTAGGCAATAATCGAAGGTACCATCTTCTCCGGTAATCGTTTCGGTTTCTTCGCCGCTACATTTATCTAGTATTTTCACCTTAGCACCAGGCATTGCCATATTGTATTCTTTGTTTTTCACAATTCCGTTTAGTGCCATGCAATTGCGTTTTGCGATGGGAATACAGTATTCCTTGTTTTCCCAAAGCTCCATGGAATTCACCGTTATGTTCTTAGTGATAAAACCATTCTTTTCAACCACCACTTCATACTGCTTATTTCGTTGAACTTTTGTGTAATTGAAAATTCCTTTATCATTCGTCCAGAAGTTTTTAAATTCAGTATTTCCTTCATCGCTTGGCTTAGTAATACCTAAAACAAATTCTTTGTTGTCTTCATTCAATGGCTTCAAGGTTAGGATCATATCACCATTATTAGTACCCATTGAGCCATCCATAGCCTTTTCTGTTACCATGACAGATGCTTTTTCTACTCGCCTATCCGTACCTTCTTCGTAAACACAGATTGCTCGATTAGCAAAAGTAGCTTCACTATCAGGTGCTCCACTTTTTAACTTCCAGCTGTATATATCATCTTTTCCAGCCCCTCCTTTTCGGGAAGAAGAAAGAAAGCCCATTGTCTGATCTTTGTTGATATAAAATCCAAAATCATCTTTTTTCGAATTAAAGGGTTTGCCCATATTCTCTCGATAAATCCACGAGTCTTCGTCATCAGCATTTGCCTTAGTCGCTTTAAATATGTCCAAACCTCCAAGGCTACTATGACCGTTGGAAGAATAATACAAATCTCCTGCTTCAGAAATGAATGGAAAAATTTCGTTACCAGAACTGTTTACAGTAGGTCCTAAATTTTTAGGTGTGCTCCAATCGCCGCCTTCAAAAGTAGATATATAAATATCCATACCTCCATAGCCTCCTGGACGGTTCGAAGTAAAGTAAAGTGTACGTCCATTCGACGTTAATGCAGGATGACAAGTAGAGTATTCATTGCTATTGAATGGAAGTTCCTCTGAGTTGACCCAATATTCATCATCTGAGTTGGCGCTATAAATTTTCAGATCGATTAAGCCGTTTTCACTTTTACCTTTGAGATTATTTCTAGTAAAAACCATAACAGATTGACCTTCATTAAAAGAAGCGGTTCCATCATGGTATTTACCATTTACGTCTCCAATAAAGGGAACTGGCTTGGTAAATGTGCCGTCTTCATTCATTTTTGCGAAAAACAAATCCGTAAAATTATCATTGGTCCATTTGTCTGTATTTTTTGTCATTTGATCGCGACCTCGGCTAGAAGTGAATACTATTCCGTCATTGAATGGTATGGGCGAAAAATCAAGGTGGCTTGTGTTGATATTTTCTACATTGTAAATTTCCACATCAAGATGATTTGCAAAAGCAGTTTCTTCACAATTGACGTTAAAAGTACGATTTTTAAGATCCTTCTTAGTCGCGACTTCTTTGTATTCATTAAACCATCGAACGGCATCCTCACATTTCCCATTACTCTTCAAAACTTGTGCGTAATGCAATAAATGTTTAGATTCGTTTGTATTGTTGATAAACTTCGCATACCAATATTCAGCTTCTTCCGTATTGTGATTGAGTCGGTGACTATTTGCAATTCGAGAAAGCACTTTTTCGCTTTTCTTTTCTCTTCTACTTAACGATTGATAAGCACGTGTAGAAGCTTGAAAGCCAAGGTCCCGATATAGCTTATCTGCTTTTTTCTTTTCCTTGGTCCCTTCGAGTTTCAAACTCCTATCTGCGTTTTCCAAGCCCATTATCTCACCACTTCTTAATTTAGATGGATTTGCTAGTGTGTCATTGCTAGCGCTAAAACCACTTGGTGGGGTAGCATTACTCGCAGTCACTTCTTCTTGTGCTAATCCAAACTGACTTGAAAATGCAACGAAGAAAACAAGTACTAAATATTTTATCTTTTCCATGTCCTTTTTTTATTATTCAAACGTTAATGAGATACACCAAATCTGATCATTTTGATCGAACCTAAAAGTATCTGATATTCTTTAAGCGACTTCCGTTATGTAGAAAGACATATTCCAACATAAGTTCGAAACTACCTGGTGAATAGTTACTTAGCTCTGTAACTGTTACATCAACTCCTACCGCAGCTTTGAGTTGCTGGTTCAACTGATATTGCAAAATAAAATCGAAGGAATCACCCAATCGATAACTCGCTCCAACCCACAATGTTTTCATAAAAATAAAACTCGCATTCAAATCTGCTTCAAAAGGTGATTTTGGGTTTACTGTAATTAAGGCTGCCGGATGAAATTCAACATTCTTACTAACCCGCATCATCAGCCCTCCCATCAGGTAGTAGCTACGCAAGGCATTAATACCCACATAATCTGCTGCTTCATCATCATAAATCGAAGTCTTCAATACTCGAGGTATGGAAACACCTAAATAGTAAGATGGGTTCGCATAGTAAACACCCAAACCAAAATTAGGATTGACCTTCGATGTTTCACTCATTGGTAACATGTCATCTCCCTGATCTAAAGGATCTGCCATATTCCAATCAATTCGTCCATAATCTATTTGACCTTGAACTCCGATGCTAAGAGTTGATTCATTGTTTAATTTAATTCGATAAGCATAAGATAGGTCTACCAACATGGTATTTACCATTCCTATTTTATCTGCAACTACGGATAAGCCTAATCCACATCGTTTATTAAAAAATGGTGAATGCGCAGCAAAGGTATAAGTCTTAGGTGCTCCATTTATCCCCTGCCATTGGTTCCGATAATGTCCCGTAAAGGTCAATACTTCATTACCTCCTGCATAGGCAGGATTAATACTTAATCGATTGAACATAAACATCGAGTAATGTGGATCACTCTGTGCCTGTACATCTACTACAAAAAATAGCACTGCAATTGCAATTAGTAGCTTTTTCATATTTTTCTTTTTTTTGACTTCAGTTTTAAGTCGCTTATGAAATTATTTCACATAAACTGCTTTGTTGATTTAAAGCATGCCATTTCTCAGATGATTACAAAACCATCTAAATTAAACAGCAAATCACATTCCAAATAAATATATACATCACGACCAGCAAGCTTTTTTAATCCAGCCTGCTGGTCGTCTAGCATTATCGTATTATCGTAAAGTATCCTTGTAGCGTTTCACCATTTGGCTCCAGCTCAATCAGATAGAAGTAGGTTCCCGGAGGCAGTAAATCACCTCTATAAGTTCCTTCCCAATCATTATTATAAGGACCTTCTTGGTACACTTTATCTCCCCAACGGTTGTACACTCTAATCTGGTTATCAGGATAAGAATCCAAACAAGGGACTACAAAGGCATCGTTCATACCATCACTATTCGGTGTAACAATGTTCGGCACCCAACAATCTCCATTTGAGTTTGTTCCAGCAATATTAAATCGCACCACTGCTGTATCACACTGTGAAGGACAGTTAATATTACACAACTCATAAATGAATTGATCCGCTCCAAAATAGTTGCTATTAGGTTGATAATTAAAGATGCCATCTTCAATACCTCCTTGCAATTCTCCGTATCGAGGAGCTTCGATCAATCGAATTTCCCAATCCAATACGTTACCTACAAAGTCATTGGCCATAAAGTCTTCAGTGTATACTGAGTCCGCAAAGAAGATGTTGTATTCCTCTGCATTCGCGATTGGAGTATCTTCCAAGAAGACCGTCATCGTATCCGTAGAGTAATTTTCACATGGTCCATCTGACAAGGTCCATACAAACATATTCGCTCCGCTATTCAGATCATCTACTATTGCAACTGCCTCATATGGATCTACGATCGTTGCACCTGTGAGTGAAGTCCAAATTCCCTCACCTATGCTTGGTTCCGTTGCCGAAATATCTAAGGAAATCTCTCCACAACTATACACTTCATGTTCTAAAACATGTGCGCTAAGCAGCGGCGCTTCATAAACCGTAACAATTACTTCATCTGTTTCATAATCCTCACAAACACCTTGTGACAAGGTCCAGGAGAATTGATACGTATTACCAGGATTCAATCCGAGAATTTCAGAATTAGGATCAGCTGGATCTACAATTTGGATACCTAAACTCGCTTGTACTAATGACTGTGACCAGAATCCTGTCGCAACCGTTGGTGACAAAGCATTTAGGAAATTACTATTCTCACCACAGAGGTTAAAGTCTAGTCCTGCAAAGGCTTGATCCAATGGTATCAGGGAAACGGTTACGACCACTGTATCTGTATCGTAGTTTTCACAAGCACCATTTGATAGGCTCCATACAAAGATGTTATCTCCTTCCTGCAATTCGGTTACTTCTGTATCAAATAGATCTGGGTTTGAAACGGTTGCTCCTGTTAGGCTTGTCCAAATTCCAGTACCAATCGTTGGTACTTCTGCATCTAGATTCACCACAGTGCTCGCACAAATCGCCATGTCTTCACCTGCATCTGCTTCGTTAATTGGAATTGAATTCACTTCCAACATTGTTAACTGTGAGGCTGGCGCCGAACAATCATTGATCGACATGACCACATAGTAGGTTCCATCATTATTGACCGTCGCACCGTTAATAATTAATTCTGGATCTGTAGTCGTACCCACTAAAGCATTCGTAGCTGCATAGTACCAGTTGAAGGTCACTACTGCACCCGCTGGCGGATTCAATGGAGAAGTTACCATTAGTGTAACATCAGATCCTGCACAGATTGGCCCATCATTCGAAATTGTTGGTGCAGACGGTGCTGGCTGAATATAAACGATCGTTGTATCTGATATAACAGTTGCACAACCATTCACTTCTACCACTACATAGTAGTTACCAGCATCAATCATTTCTACACTTGGAACAATAGGATTCGGTATCGTTGAGTTGAAACCATTTGGTCCATACCATTGGTAAGTTGCTCCTACTATTATTGGAACATCCAACATCACTGTTTCACCTTCACAAGCTGGTGTCGCTAAAGTCGTACTATTACTTGTTGCTGGTGGTGTAAGGCTACCAAAAACATTCACATCCATGGCATTAGATGGTGATGAAGTACAGCCATCAACCGTTACTTCGACTGAGTAAATTCCGATATTCGTACCATCTACATCGTTAATAAAGTAAGTTGGACTTGTTGACGTACCTATAGATACTGCCCCTGTTCCATCATCGAAGAACCATTCATAAGAAACCGGTGTTCCTGTGTACAATGAACTGTTTAGTTCCAGCATATCACCTTCACATAAGAAGTCATCATTCACAGCCAATAGTGGCGTTTCAGGTTCACCATCCAAATCAATATTAATCGATTGTGCAATTGCCTCACAACCTCCATCTGTCATCAAAGTCAACACGTATGTACCTTCTGCTTCCGGTGAAATATTCGGCAAGGTTGCCGTAAATGGACCGTTCGCGTTGGTCGTTGACGTATACACAAAGTTATCAGGACCTGTCCAAGTATAAGTAACATTACCTGTGACTGGTACATTATTCAGAGCTGATAGAACAATCGTTGTTCCTTCACAGTAAGAACCTTCACCTGCCAGTCCGGAGATCACAGGTTGCGCATCTACTGTCACTACCGTCATTGCTGCATCATCTGATCGACAACCATTTGCATTTTCCACCTCTAGGTAATATTCATGCACACCAATTCCTACATTAAATAAAGTTGGATTCTGATCCGTTGAAATCAGCGTACTTGTTGGTGCGGCATCCGGATCACCATCATACCAGTAGTATTGACCACCTGGTACTGAACCTGCAAATAATTCAACGGTTTGTCCACCACATACAGGGCTTCCATTTCCTGCTGTAGCAACTGGTAATTCAGAAACGGTAACCGCTACTACTCCTGACAATTCAGTATCACAGCCATCTACATTTACTAAAACATAATAAGGTGAAATTGCTGCTGGATCTGTTGGATCCATTATTAGATCCTCCGTAGTTCCAATCACAGTACCACTCGCATTATACCATTGATAAGTAATGACTGATCCTGTATAAGATTGCAGTAAATTCAGTTCAATCATTTCATCCGAGCAAATCTCTGCATCTGCCAAGATCACTGGTTGTACTGGCTGAGGTGCAATTGTGTTGACCACAAAGCTTTCAGATACTGTACAGCCACTTACACTCGTCACTATTAAAGTATAACTTCCATTGGCAGCAACTGTAACGTTATCAATCACTGGGTTAGCAGCACTTGATGTAAAGTTATTTGGCCCTGTCCATTGGTAAGCATCTGCATTGCTTGCATTTGACAATAAGGTTAAAGCGCCATCTTCACATAAGTCGAGACCTATAGAAGTTGGAGCTACTGTTGGCTCTTCGTAAACATCTACAGCGTAAGCCACTGAGTTTACAATACAATCATCAACCGTCACCATCACAGCGTATGCACCTTCGTGAATACTTGCATCAAGTGGGCTTATCGTTATTTCATTCGTTCCTAATCCTGTTACGTTAATACCTGTTGGAATCGTCCAGTCATAAACGACATTCGTTCCAGCATAAACAGGTACTGTCAAGATCATTATATCTCCCTCACAAGCTGGACCGCTAGAAGCGATCACTGGTTGTGAAATCTGATCTGCAATGCCACTGACCTCTACAGATCCGCTGGCAGAACATCCAAATTCGTCGGTCACCACTAGTGTATAAGATCCGTTCGCTAATTCAGTTACGTCCACTAAGGTTGGATTTTCAACTGTCGCAATATAAGCTCCAGGCCCAGTCCAAGACCAGTTTGTTATCGTACCAGTACCCGTAGTTACGTTAGCAAACAAACTTAAATCTTGTGGCGCACAATCTGCTGACATCACATAAGATTGTGTTGGCGCTACAACTGGCGGTGCATTAACCGTTACTGTTGTACTTGCCGTTGCGGCTGACAAACATCCTTGCGGAGTAATTACAGTCACTTCATAAACCGTCGTTCCACTCAATCCAAATATCATTGGATTCTGATCGGTAGATATGATGGTAGAAGATCCTGCTATTCTCCATTCGTAAGATGCTCCCGTTGAAGCTCCTGCAAATAGTTGCACATCATCACCTGCACAGATAAATCCGTTATTGGATGCAGTAGCAGTTGGTAAGCCAATCACTTCCACTGCAGTTCCTACTGCCATTTCAGATGGACAACCATCTACGGTTACAATCACAGAATAAGGTGAGACAGCAATAGTACCGCTCGCTGCAAAACTAATCACATCTCCTCCTGTCGCTATGATGTTACCTAGACCGTTCAACCATATGTAATCCACCGTTGTCCCAACATATTGCTGCTGGATACTTAATGTTATCATATCATCTTCACAAACTGGCGTGTTGGTCACGACCATTGGCGTTTGTGGCGTTACCGCTATATTATTAACTTCGATACTTTGTTGAGCAGTACAACCACTTACGCTGGTCACCGTCAAAGTATAAGTTCCATTTGCTGAAACAGTTGTATTTGAAATTACAGGATTCTCTGCCACAGATATAAATCCATCAGGACCTGTCCATACATAACTACTTACGTTTGTTCCATTCGCCGTTAGCATCAATGGATCACCTGAGCAAATAGAAGTTGTCGTTGCAACTGGAGCTAAAGTAGGCGCTTCATAAACATCAACGGTATAATTGTCTGAACTCAAAGTACAACCATCCACGGTAACAACTACGTCATAGAATCCTTCATGAATGACTCCATCTACTGGACTAATAACGATTTGATTTGTATTTAATCCAGTGACGTTTACCGTTGAAGGTAAGTTCCAGATATAGTCTACATTTGTTCCTGTGTATTGTGGTACCGTCAACACGATCATATCACCTGTACAGGCAGGGCCTGAACTTGTAATGATTGGCTGTGCGACTGCATCCAAAATATTTACTTGTTGTGTGCTTGCTGTCGAAGTACATCCATTAATATCAGTTACCACCAAAGTATAAGAACCATTGTTCAGTTCCGTCGCATCCGGTATAACTGGATTTTCTATTGCTGAAGTCCAGTTGTTTGGTCCCGTCCAGCTATAAGTATCAATCGTAGTACTACTTGTCACGTTTGCTACTAAGCTAAGGTCCGAAGCTGCACAATCTGTACTCAATGTATAAATTGCACTTGGCGCTAAGAATGCTTGCTCAAATACGTCTACTGTTGTATAGGCTGGAGCCGAAATACAACCATTTAGAATAACTGTTAGTTCGTAAGTTGTCGTAGCATTTAGGCTGGCTACCGTTGGATTATCAACCGTTGCAATAATTGATGTACCACCAGCTACACGCCATTCGTATTCTGCTCCTGGAATCACATCTGCTATCAACTGGATCGCATCGCCTGCGCAAATACCTCCATCATTGAAAGCCAGTGCTACTGGAATTTCATTCACCGTTACTTCTACTTCAACAGATTCTGATTCACATCCATTTACATCCAAACAACGCACCATCCAGATACCTGCATCATAAGCATCGTCTTGTGCTGGGATAGAGGTACTATTAATAGTCGTTGTCAATAAAGGATTCAACAGCGTGACCGGAGAATCTCCATCAGGTCCAATCCATTGGTAGGTATCACAAACATGGCTTGTACTCAAGACGATATCGTCTCCTGCACAAATATCCGTTGTCGCCACCAAACTAGGTACAGACATTTCATCTGCAATATTGTTGACCACTAATGAGCCTGTAATACTACAACCTAGCGCATTGGTCACCGTCAATACATACTGTCCGTTATTTTCAAAGCTTACATTATTCAATGTTGGGTTTTCCAAAACAGAGGTAAATCCATTCGGGCCCACCCATTCATAATTCAATGTTCCTGTACCACTTGCGTTGGCAAACAATTCTAAAATTCCATCATCACAAATACCTGTTGTTGTTGCCGTCGGTGCTGCTATTGCATCTGCGTAAACATCTAGGTTGAAGGTATCGGAAGTTAGCACACAACCATCCACCGTAACTTGTACATAGTATTCACCTTCGTGCAATGCTGCATCCGCAGGACTGATTGTAATCGAATGTGTATTGTTTCCAATTACGTTGACAGTCGTTGGCATCGTCCAGATATAATCTACCGAAGAACCGCTGTATTCAGCAACACTTAATGTAATCAAACCATCTTCACAGGTTTGTCCACTATTACTGATGATCGGTTGTGCTACTGCATTTTGAATATCGATGATCGAAGTATTACCTACTGCCGTACATCCATTTTCATCCGTCACTACCAAAGTATAAGAACCGTTGTTAAATTCGGTTGCACTTGGTATGATTGGATTTTCAATAGCCGAAGACCAGTTATTTGGTCCAGTCCAAGAGTAATCTACAATAGTTGATGTCGTAGTAGTAACACCCGCCGTAAATTGTATATCCGTTGGTGTACAATCCGCTGCTAGTGTGTAAGCTGCCGTTGGTGTAGCCGTTGGAGGGGTAAAGACCTCTACAGTTGTATAAGCTGGAGTGGACACACAACCATTTAGAGTGACGATCAACTCATAAGTTGTCGTAGACATTAGGTTTTGAACGATTGGATTAGCATCCGTTGCAATGATCGTTGGATCACCTGATATCATCCATTCGTAAGTCGCTCCAGCAATTTCGTTTAAGTTCAATTGTATATCATCACCAGCACATATTCCGCCATCATTGAAGGCGAGTGCTACTGGGATGTTGTTGATTTCTACTTCAACTTCTTCCGACTCTGCTTCACAACCATCCGCATCAATACATAGCACGTACCACATACCTGCATCATAAGCAGAATCAACTGGTGGTATCATCGTCTGACCGATCGAGGTAGTCAACAATGGGTTGGTGAGTGTACTACCACTCGCTCCATCAGGACCGATCCAATGGTACTCCGCGCAAACCGAGCTGGTCGTCAATATTAAATCATCGTCTTCACAAATATTTGTTGAAGCCACCAACATTGGTGCTTCTAGTGCATCGTTAATATTCATCACCGTAACCGATTCTGTAATCGTGCAACCTAGTGCATTGGTTAAGGTCAAAGTATATTGTCCGTTGTTTTCTAGAGATGCATTATATAGTGTTGGGTTTTCTAAGTTGGAAATAAATCCTCCTGGGCCAACCCATTCGTAATTCAATGTTCCAGTTCCAGTTGCGTTAGCAAATAATTCTAACACGCCTCCTTCACATATTGGCGTTGCTGTTGCAGTTGGTGCTGCAATACCATCTAAGTAAACATCTAGTGTAAAGGTATCCGATTCTAGTATACAACCATCTACAGAAATTTGTACATAGTAATCACCTTCGTGTAATGCTGCATCTACTGGACTAATCGTAATTGAATTAGTGTTGCCACCCGTTACGTTAATACCTGACGGCATCGTCCATGTATAATCAACAGACGATCCACTGTAAGCTGCAACACTTAGGTTGATAAATCCATCTTCACAACTTGGTCCAGTATTACTGATAATCGGTTGCGCTACCGCATCCAAAATTACAGTGACTTGAGTTGCATCCATCGTCGTACAACCCGACACATCCGTTACGATCAATTGATAAGATCCATTATTAGCTTCCGTTGCGTTTGGAATAACTGGGTTCTCAACATTTGAAACATAACCACCTGGGCCAGTCCATTCGAATGTATAATTACCACTACCACCTGCTACATTCGATAAGAGCTGTAGCGCTGATGGTGAGCAATCTGGTGCTAAGGTATAATTTGAATTTGGTGCAACAGTTGGTAAAGCCTGTATCACGACCTCTGTCATTACTGCTGGAGATTCACATCCTTCGCGATCTAATACTAGATAGTATTCATAAGTACCTGCTGATAAGTTATTGATTACTGGCGATTGCTCAAAAGAGAACAAGGTACCTACTGGCGAACCAGATGGATTACCATCATACCATTTGTAAATCACATTGTCAACCGGACTCGCAAATAGCTGTACACTATTGCTTTCGCAAACTGGACCAGAGTTAGCAGCCACTGCTGTTGCAATCGGAATGATGTCTACAAATGAGACGATCGATTCTGAAGTACAACCGTTGGCATCCGTTACTCTTACATGCCAAGGGCCTGGCTCGTATTCTGGATGACTTGGATCAAAGCTGGTATTATTGACAGTCGTTGTCATACCTGGTTGCGCCAAAGATGCATCACTATCGTTATTTCTAATCCATTCATATAGGACACCTGTTGTGGTGGTAGACAAAACAATATCGTCTCCATCACAGATAGGTCCGTTGGTGGTAATCGCAGGAACTTGCGCTTCTGCTAAGATATTATCAATATCAATACTAGCGACACCTGTACAACCACTTACTGAAGTGACGATCAAAGTATATTGACCATTGTAGGTTTCATTGACGTTATTGATAATTGGATTTTCCAAAGTAGACGTCCAGTTATTTGGTCCCGTCCAAACATAGTTCAATGGCCCTACTCCACTACTTCCTGCCATCAATTCGATGGTACCATTGGCACAACTATCTGGCGTCATTACCATTGGCGTTACCACCAAGGTGTCAAAGACATCTACGGTATAAATATCTGAAGTAAGTGTACAACCATCTACATCAACCGTAACCGTATAGTCACCGATATGCAAGTTTGGATCAACTGGACTAATCGTTATTTCATTTGTATTTTCTCCTGTTACATTTACCGTTGATGGTAAGTTCCAAGTATAGTCTACCTGTGCACCTGGATAAGTTGGAATACTTAATACAATACTTCCACCTGCGCAATCAGGTCCCGAAGAAGCGATCACTGGTAGATTTGTTTGATCAGTAATATCCAACACTTCAATACTTCCTGTAGCTGTACAACCGAATTGATCAGTTACTAGAATAGTGTAGGTTCCGTTATTGGCAAATGAAGCAGATGGAATCGTTGGATCAGAAAGACTTGAAGTCCAAGATCCTGGTCCTGTCCATTCATAAGATGCAATAACACCCGTTCCCGCTGTCACCCCTGACTCTAACATTAAGTCTGCAGAAGCGCAGTCTAAATTTGGTGTATAGTCAGATGAAGGTAATACTGTCGGCGGTGTATTTACAGTTACTGTAGTCGTTGCTACTGGGTTTGAAATACAGCCATTTGATACAACCGTCAACTCATAAGTCTGTGTCGCAGTCAATGCGGCAAACGTTGGGTTTTGTTCGGTAGAAATAATAGTTGCAGATCCTGATATGCGCCATTCATAAGTTGCTCCCGCAATTGGGTTGGCAAATAACTGCGCTATATCACCAGGACAAATGCTACCTGCATTGGTCGCTACAGCATCTGGTAGATCGTCAACTTGAACTTCCATTGGAATAGATAAGTCAGAGATACAAGCATCAACGGTTACACTTACTCGATATGGAGATATCGCGTTTGCTGCTGTTGGTGCTAAACTAACCGAACCGGCAGTACCAATTACGGTTCCTGCTCCGTTTGTCCATTCGTAAGTTACGAGTCCTGTATATTGTTCTTGTATAAATAATTCAATTAAACCGTCTTCACACTGCGTACCACTTGAGGTAATACTTGGCGTTTGCGGTACATCATTAATACTTGTCACCACTAGACTTGATGTCGCCATACAGCCTGTCGCGTTCATCACTTCAAGTGTATAGGTTCCATTTTCATTTATGCTAACTGAAGGAATTACTGGATTAACTGCTGTAGAAGTAAATCCATTTGGTCCAGTCCATAGGTAAGTTACCGCACCTGTTGCGTTAGAAGTCAAGACCAATTCATCTCCTTCACAAGTTGGTGCAGTTGCTACTGGCAAAGTGGTCGGCATATCAAATACATCCAAAGTAAATGTATCCGATTCAATCACACAACTATCCACTGAGATCGTCACGTAATATTGTCCTTCATGTGTTCCTGTTACTAATGGATTGATCGTTATTTGATTGGTATTTAAACCCGTCATATTCAGAACCGTTCCGGCTGGTGTCGTCCAAGTATAATCTACAGATGCTCCAGTATACTGGGCTACGTTTAGACTTATTGAGCCACCTTCACAATCAGGGCCGGTGTTCGCTATGATCGGCATCGTTTGTACATTGCTGATTCCTAATACTTCTACAGCTCCTTCACTGACACAACCATTCGCATTCACTATTTCTAAAGTATAAGATCCATTATTCGTTTCCGTTGCATTAGGAATCGTTGGATTTTCAACTGCTGATGTAAAACCATCAGGTCCTGTCCAAGTATAAGTAGCACCTAATCCTGCTCCTGCAACATTACCAAATAAAGACAAGTCGCTTGGCGAACAATCCGTTGCTAGAGTATAAGCAAAGTCCGGTACAGTAGTCGCAGATGAATCAATGATCACCGTTGTCATTGAGCTTGGAGATACACATGCATTCTTTTCTATTGTTAGATAGAAGTCATGTATTCCTGCTGCCAAGTTATAAACTATTGGATCTTTCTCCATAGAAATCAATACTCCTACTGGTGCTCCTACTGGATCACCGTCATACCAACGGTAAGTTGCATCGGCCACATCATTGGCAAGTAATTGCACTTCTTCTCCGTAGCAATCTGGTCCGTCATTATCTGCTAAGGCTACTGGTATTTCATAAATATTTAAGTTGAGTGGTGCGGAAATACTTACACATCCATTTGCATCTGTAACCTGTACACTCCATCCACCTGCCATGTAAGCATCGTCTGTTGGGTTTAGCATTGTTGTTCCCGAAGTTGTCGTTAATCCATTTAAGGCCAATGTTGAAGCACTTGCTCCTAATGGGCCAACCCATTCGAACAACACACCATTTGCAGAAGTCGTCATCACTATATCTTCACCTTCACAGATTGAGCTCAATGCAATCGTTGGCGTTTCTGCAGATGGTAAGATGTTATCAATCATTACCGTCTCCGTACTAATACAACCACTTACATTCGTTACAAGTAATTGATATTCTCCATTATTCTCTACACCAATATTATTGATGATTGGATTTTGCAAGTTGGATACAAACCCGTTAGGACCGATCCACTCGTAAGTCAATCCACCAGTCGCATTTGCGTAAAGCTCTAAATCTCCTCCCTCACATGAATCAGGACTAGCTACTGCTATTGCAGATACTGGTGATGGGAATATTTCTACATTATAGTTCGCAGAACTTAAAGTACAGCTATCCACAATTATTTCTACAGAGTAATCACCTTCGTGTAATAAAGAATCAACTGGACTAATAATTATTTCATTCGTATTGATTCCTGTAATATTGGTTGTGGTACCTGCTGGAGTTGTCCAAACATAAGTTACATTGGAACCAAAGTATTCTGGAACAGAAAGTACGATGCTCTCTCCATTACAAACCGGCCCTGAACTACTCACTACTGGTATCGCTACCTGATCATTAATCGTATTTATTTCTAAGCTTGCTGAAGTCGTACAACCAAACTCGTTGGTTACTACTACCGTGTAAGCTCCGTTATTTAGTTCCGTTGCATCTGGAATGGTTGGATTCTCAACTGTTGATGTCCAGTTATTTGGTCCAGTCCAAGCATAAGACAAACTAGTACTCGTTGCATCTACACCACCTCCTGTTAGAATTAAATCCGATGGTGAACAGTCTGCATTTATGGTGTAATTGGCCTGCGGTGTTGCCGTTGGCGCTGTATTTACGATCACTTCAGTAACATCTAAAGGTGAGGAAATACAACCATCTGTAATAACTGTCAATTCATAAATTGTTGTCGCACCCAAGTTATAAATCATTGGGTTTTGATTTGTAGAAATAATGGCTGGGTTACCTGCGATTCGCCATTCATAATTGGCATCTGGTACATCTCCAGCGATCAATTGTACATCTTCTCCTTGACAGATAGATCCGTTATTAGAAGCAGAGGCAGTCGGCAAGTCGATTACTTCAACTGGCATCGATTCAGAGATGTCAGAAATACAGCCATCTACTGTTACTACTAATTGATAAGGAGGAATTGCGTTACCTGCCGAAGCAGCCATTGTTAAGGTTGGATTGGTACCAACCAAAGCTCCCACTCCATTCGTCCATGCATATGAAACCGTTCCACTGTAAGCTGTTTGAGCAGCTAGTGTAAAGTCTGCATCCAAACAAACCGGGCCACTACTTGTGACAATTGGCGTCTGAGGAGTTGCTGCTATGTTGTCAACAACGACAGAAGCGGTGACCGAACATCCATTTGCATTAGATGCAACTACCGTATAAGTACCATTAGCTAAAAATGTTGCTGCATTAATGAATGGATTTTCTGCAGAAGCAGTAAACCCATTTGGTCCTGTCCAACTATACATCGTTGCACCAGTCGCTCCTGCGTTTAAGTAAAGGTCATCTCCTTCACAAAGTGCGCCTGTAGTTGCCGTTGCTGTCGCTGTCGGCATATCAAATACATCCAAGTTAAAGGTATCTGATTCAAGTACACATCCATCTACCGTTATGGTTACCCAATATTGGCCTTCGTGTGTAGCTGCTAGAGCTGGCGTTATTATTAACTGATTTGTATTCAGTCCTGTGATATTTACTGTAGTACCTCCTGGAGTTGTCCAATCGTAATCGACATTCGCTCCTGTGTATTGTGGTACATTCATCTGAACCACACCACCTTCACAGTCTGGCTGTGTAAATGAAATGATTGGCATTGGTAAAGCATCCGAAATCCCAAGGACTTCTACACTACCTGTTGCAGTACATCCATTCGCATCTGTGATGATTAAGGTATAAGAACCATTATCAGCAGTAGTCGCATTTGGAATCGTTGGATTCTGTATAGCAGAACTAAAGTTATTTGGTCCGGTCCATTCGTAAGTCACAATGGTTCCTGAACCAACTGTATCTGTTGCCATTAAAACTAATGCCGACGGCGAGCAGTCTGGAGCTAAAGTATAAGAAGCTACCGGCGCTACTGTTGGTGCAGTATTAATCGTAACTGTTGTCATATCTGCTGGTGAGACACAAGCTTCTTTTTCTATCGTAAGATAAAAGTCATGCGTTCCTGCAGCTAGTCCAGAGATCACTGGATTAGGGTCTAGTGAAATCAAGGTACCTATCGGAGATCCAACTGGATCTCCATCATACCATCTGTAAGTTGCATCCGCAACTGTGTTGCTAAATAACTGAACACTTGTTTCTTCGCAACTTGCCCCCGAGTTACTCGCAATAGCTTGCGGTATATCGTTGATGACAACTGGCGATACAAACGATTCAGTAGCACAACCATTGGCATCTGTTACTCTTACTCTCCATGGTCCATCGTCGTATTCTGGGTGTCCAGGTGGAATAAAGGTTTCACCAGTTGTAGTCGTCATTCCTGGTTCTGCCAAACTTCCAGCGCTATCACTATTTCTAATCCATTCGAATAATGAACCATCCGTACTGGTTGATAAGAACAAAGTATCACCTTCACAGATAGGACCGTTAGTCGTAATATTTGCCGGAATCGACGGAGGTAATAAGTTAGTTACATTTATTGACGTTGTTGCGCTACATCCTGTAGCGTTCGTAACCGTCAGTATATATTGACCATTAT
The DNA here is from genome assembly GCA_937921775.1 of uncultured Saprospiraceae bacterium. Lineage (GTDB taxonomy): Bacteria > Bacteroidota > Bacteroidia > Chitinophagales > Saprospiraceae > CALGLS01. Next base: position 2,057 of record CAKZUK010000232.1, on the reverse strand, counting down.
AAGTTTGATCAACGTTTGTTAAAATTGGATTTTGCAGAGTAGAGGTGAAACCGTTTGGTCCCGTCCATGAATACGTAGCACCAGTCACCGTAGCTGCCGTGAGTTCAAAAGAACCACCTTCACAATTATCAACTACTATTGTATCAGCTACTGCTGCTGGTGGTCCATAAACCACTACGTTATAATCAGCTGACAATGTACAACTGTCCACCTCGACAGTTACAGTATACGTCCCTGGATCATCTAAAGCATCTGCTGGAAAAATGATTATTTCATTCGTTCCTTGTCCTGTTACATTGGTTGCATCTCCTGGTATCGTCCAAGTATAAGTAACTCCACCACCAGAGTAAAGGGGTACACTTAAAGTAATACTTTCTCCTTCACAGGCAGGACCACTTGTTGCGATAATTGGCTGAGCCACCTCATCTTCTATTGTGATCACCTCTACACTTCCCTGTACAGTACAACCTGAAGCATCCGTTACAATTAAAGTATAAGATCCATTGTAATCCGTTGTTGCGTCTGGTATTGTTGGGTTCTGAACATCAGAAGTCCAGCCAGCTGGGCCAGTCCAATCATAAGTTATGATTGCAGCATCTCCTGCTACATCAAATGCAGATAGAGATAAGTTAGCTGGCGTACAATCTGGGTTCAGCGTGTAATCCGCTGTTGGGTTTACAGTAGGTCCGTTTGACACACTTATCGTTGTCGTTGTTACCAAATCAAAAACACAGTTAGCTGAGTTATTAATTACGGTAACTTCATAATCAGTATCAGCCATTAAACTAGTGAAGGTTGCTGTACTCGTAGTTGCTAAAACAATTGGACTTCCCACTATTCTCCATTCGTAAGTTGCTCCTGGCAAACTACTTGAGACAGAAAGCACTACATCTTCGCCTGGACATAAAGTCGCAGGTTCACCTGTAATAATTGGGTTAGCAGCGATACAAGTAAGAGCAGTTGGATCATCAGATGTTCCCTGATCTCCAGGTTCCCCTGGATTATTGCCAGCGTAATCTGATCCAGAATCAGACAGATCATTCACCGTAAGTGGATTACCTGTTCCATCTTCTAGCACCGTTCCATTTTCGTCCATTCCATCGCCATATGCAATTGATTGATTCTCCAATGGCCATGTTGCCAACAATGGATCTACTTCTACTAGAATCATTATCTTTATTTCTTGACCGGGCTCTAGTAAGTCCGTGAGCGCTCCTGCAAATATATCCGTATCTCCAATTCCGTTAAACCCTGAATTCAAGGCAGGTGGAGCGGTAGCTGTACTTGCTAGAATTGACATATTTGGAACCGCTACAGACATGCCTACAAATGCACCTCCAAGCTGTGTGGACAGATCATCGATCAATGATATATTGGTCAAATCAACTGGTCCTGTATTTTTAACTCCTATTTCAAAAGCTATTTCTAAATTACCACTCGCTAAGGTCGTGGTAGACAATGTACTCTTAACATTTCTAATCGATGGGACTGGAATCACACCTGCATCAATCGTTAACTCATCATTTGCTATCGCATCAAAACTAAAAATTGATGTAGTTCCCGTTGCATCCGCATTACTATCTATTGATGGATCAGCTCCTGCAGTACCTGTTGTGAAAACATATTCTGATCCTAAACCACTCGTACTTGCATCGAAGACAACGTAGTAATCTCCACTTGGGATATCTTCGAAAAGATAATTACCGTTAGCATCTGTGAAAACAGAATCAATTGCTAAACCAGTCGTCGCATCGTATAAAACTACGGTAACGTTTTCTAAGCCTGGTTCTGTTGAATCGTTTATACCATCACCGTTAGTATCTACCCAGAGTTCATCTCCGATATTTGCTGTTGGAATAATTCCAGCATCTAATGTTAGATAAGGACCGTCCGCTGGATCAAAGTTGAACGTGGATGTAAATCCGTTCGCATCTGCATCACTATCGTTTGAGCCGTTTCCTGTTCCTGCGTCTGTGAACATAAAGTCGTCTACTCCTGATGTATTTGTACTTAGGTCAAATCCGATATAGTAGTCTCCTTCTGGTACATTCGTAAAG
>CAKZUK010000231.1 GCA_937921775.1 uncultured Saprospiraceae bacterium | reverse complement strand
TTAACTAACTTATGTTACAGATTACTAAAGATTGCCAACAAATTAAATACTAGAAATTTAAAAGTATTTAGCAAATTTAAAACCTTCTAGTAGTGAGTAGATTTAGGTATTATTTCTTATTAATCTTTCTTTTTACGTTTATCAGTAATTTTGAGCTCTCTGCACAAGGAGCTCTTAAAATAGGATTTCATAATGTCAATAAGTTAGATGGCCTTCCCAATAGCAATATCAATGCAATAGTACGAGATAGTTTTGGTTTTATGTGGCTAGGAACGAATGATGGCCTTGCTCGTTATGAAGCACCAGGCAAGGTGAAAACATTTCTACCATCGCCAGAAGCTGAAGACGGTTTGCGTTCCAGCGATATTCGGTCACTTTGTGTTGATAGTAAAAATAATATTTGGATTGGAACCCGTCTTGGTGGTCTGACACGATTTCATATACCTACAAATACCTGGAAAACATTTGTGAATGATCCGAATGTTGAGAATAGTATAAGCAATGATGATATCCTTAGTATTTTAGAAGATAGAAAAGGACGGCTGTGGGTTGGTACAGAAAATGGACTCAATTTATATCAGCCCGATACAGATTCTTTTATTTCCTTTGATATGGATATTGATGATCCGAATAGTTTGCAAGGGAGAGCTATACTTTCTATTCTGGAAGACGATCGAGGTTGGATCTGGATAGGTACTTGGAATGGAGGATTACATTTGATGCTAGCCTCCGATGACGGTAATGTAGCAAATAATACCTTCCGATGTTTTTTGCCAAGCGAGACCTTAGGGGCACAGCATATTTGGACCCTTTATCAAGATAAACAAAAAGGATATTGGATAGGAACTCATGGAGGAGGTTTGTTTTATATGAGCCTACCTGTTGCTGCTTCATCAGTTTCACACCGGCAAGATTGGGAACCAATATTTCACCAATTTACACACAAGAATGAAAGAGATGGAAGTCTTTCAAATGATATTGTTCAGGATATTATAGAAGATAAAAAAGGCCAACTATGGGTTGGAACTAGCTACGGTGTTAACCTAATAGAAAGAAATAATTTTCCAAGTATAAATGAACCGATAGTTGAGTCAGATGAGCCACCTACCATTTATTCAAATTACTACATTTATGATCAAAATGATCAAAGGTCATTAGCAGATAATAATGCGAGTGTTATTTATGAAGACCAACAAGGTTTAATTTGGATAGGAACCTTTAGTGGACTAAGTGTTTATAATTGGTATACAAGTCAGTTTGACTTACATGTTTGTGAAAAGGACTTGATAGAATCACAAAACATTTATATTGATAAAGAGGAAATTGCTTGGTTGGCTTGCGGACAAAATGGACTAGTCAAATATGACTTTAAGCAAAGTCAAAATATTGAGACAGAACAAATTCTCACTGAACTAAAAGGAAAACATGTAAATGCAGTTTATTCTCCTGATGATAGGTTTCTTTATTTCAGTCTGCAAGAAGGTGCGCTGAAATTTGATATGGAAACGATGAAGACACAATTTTTCCCTTTGCCTAAGGAGATTTCTACCGACAAAAACTGGCTATTCGCCCTAAGTATGTATAAGGATGACTATAATCGACTCTGGATGGGAACTAGAAGGGGCTTATTGTTCATTGATGAAACAACTGGGAAGTTTACTCAATTTGAGCATGATTCTAATGATGATACAAGCCTTAGTGATAATTCAATTAATCAATTATATCCAGACTCAAAGGGGAATTTATGGATTTCGACTTATTATGGTCTAAACCATATCAGCTTAAAGGAAAAAAACAATTTTGTTTTTGAAAAATTCTTTCACGACTCTGGAAATCCAAGTAAAACGATTGCATCTAATCGAAGTGTCTCTTTAGAAGAGGTCGATGAAGTATTATATATTGGTACTACAAAAGGCTTGAGTGCTTACGATTTAAACACAGGTGATTTTATTAACTACAGTTTAGATGATTATAAATTTTGGATACAGAGTATAGAGAAAACGCAAGATGGTCGAATATGGGGAAGCACAACAGAAGGTATTTTCTATTTTAATACCAAAACCAAAGCCTTCAATGTTTTTGAAGAAAAGGATGGTTTAAGTGATCATACTTTTCGTCTAAATTCGAGCTATACAGATCATAATGGTTATATCTATTTTGGAAGTCGAAATGGAATTACGCGTTTTCATCCAGACAAAATAATTAGAAATACTACTGTTCCTCCAGTTTATGTTACAGATATAAAGAAGATGAATGCAAGAAGCGGGACTTCTACTATTTCAGCCATAAACATAGAAGAGCATGTACTTTATCATGACGATTATTATGTTTCTTTTGACTTTGCAGGATTAAACTATAATCGACCAGAAAAAAATAAATACGCTTACAAATTAGAAGGCTTTGAAGATGAATGGAATTATACTAGTACGGTAGCTCCTGTCGTATATACCAACCTGAAACATGGTACTTACACTTTTCGAGTAAAGGCTGCCAATAATGACGGCTTATGGAATGAAGAAGGAGCCGCGATTAAGCTTGTCAAGAAACCAGCATTTTGGGATACTATTTGGTTTGCAGTCTTTAGCTTCGTGTCCTTTTGTTTACTCTGTCTATTTTTTGCGGGTCTTTATACTAAAGGAATACGAGGAAGAAATCAAAGACTTTTGGAATACAATGAAGGTCTAAATAATGAAATAAAACAACGTAAGCGAATTGAGAAAGCACTCGAAGAAAGTGAGCATTTTGTACGATTAGTATTGGATAATATTCCTCAATATATTTATTGGATTGATGAAAACCATTGCTTGTCAGGTGGAAACGATGCATACCTCGCAGCACATGAAATAGTGGAAGAGTCAGAAGCCGTTGGAAAAAATATGAATATTTTTCACGCTAATCATATGCATTTCTTTGATCAAAAAAGGATGGAACAAAAAGTGATGGAGTCTGGAATACCAATTTATGACCATCAATACAGAATTGATAAGGGGGTAGGAGCGGATAAAAGCCAAACTTGTATGGAGCAAAATCTGGTACCACTCCTTGACGAAAATAAAAAGGTAATAGGTGTGCTCGTTTCATTAGAAGATATTTCTACCCGAATGGAAGCAGAAAATATTTTGAAAGGAAATTCAATGCAACTTGAGATTCAGGTAGAGCAACGTACCAAAGAACTACATGACAAAAATAATGAAGTTCAGCAGCTGCTAAGTAAATTAGAAGTGCGTAATGAGGAATTAGAAAAAATTGTACAAAAACGTACAGCCAACCTTAGCGAATCAAACAAGGAATTAATTAGAAATAACAAAGATCTTGAACAATTTGCTTACGTAGCGTCACATGACTTGAAAGAACCCCTACGTATCATCGGTAATTTTGCAGGATTACTCTCTCGGAAATATAAAAACAATTTAGACGAAACCGCCAATGAGTTCATCTTCTATATTGAAGATGGTGTGAAACGGATGTCTGCCTTGATTGATAGTATTTTGACTTACTCCGGTGTGGGGAAAAAGGAAATTATATTGAGAGATGGAGATCTGAATAATATTCTCGAAATTAAAATGCGCGACTTAGCTCAGCGTATCAAAGAGAAAAATGTTGAACTTGAAATTGGTGACCTTCCAGTCGTTTTCTGTGAGATTAGTCAGATCGGAATGGTGTTCTACAATCTCATTAATAATGCGATTAAATTTAATAAAAATGAAAAACCGAGAGTAAGGGTTTCATCACATGAGGATGGTCCAGATGGTTTCTGGAAATTTTCTGTGTCAGATAATGGTATTGGAATTGCACCCGAATTTCAAAATAAGATTTTTGAAATATTCCGCCGTTTACATAATAAACAGGAATATGAAGGTACAGGTATAGGTTTGGCTTTGTGCCATAAAATCATTGACCGACATGGTGGTGATATCTGGATTAATTCAGAACTAGGGAAAGGAGCTACCTTCTATTTTACCATCGATAAGAATCTGACTTTGGAAAGTGCTAATGAAGAACATATCGCGAGTCGTGAGACTAATTATAACTAACACAAATTCTTAATAAAGTTGAGCGCTAGTCATCCATAATTACAATAGGTTTGAACTTACTTATTGACTGTGCTTAACAGTGATAAATAAATTCAAACCTATTAACAAGATTTTAGAACTTGGAATGATTTCGGTTCGTATTAACCACCACTAACTTCTGTCTTACTCTTCGCTACATTCCCTTTCTTATCTTTCGTTTCTTTCTTGAAATAGACCGATTCGATTTCCGGACCCAATTTGAAAAATAAATGATAATTACCATCTTCTTCACTTTGGAAGTCTAGAACGAAATCATTTAAACCTGCCCTTAACGATTTTAATTCTTTGCTTATGAGATCGCCTTCATTGTTCGTTAATCGATATTCTATATCACCCTCTTTTATGCTATTTATAGTTACTTGAAGTGTTTCATCATTTAACTTCTCTTTATTTGTTACTTTAAAGTAGCAAACAAAATTTTTCTCTCCTTGTATTTCGTCGCAATAACTATAATCGCCATTTTTACTAACTTGCTTAAGTCGGTACTTAACTTTCTTTAGACCCAAATCTAGATCAGGGTATTTGTAAGTAGTACTTGACCCTTCATATTTACTATTTACAGAGCCAATGATCTCAAACTCACCTCCATCCTGAGATCGCTCTACTGCAAAAAATTGATTGTTTGTTTCGGACGAAGTTGTCCAAGTAAGTAGAAATCCAACGTCATGCTCGATCGCGACCAAGTCTTCTTCGTAGTCAACCTGCGCTAATGCCGCAGAGCTATTGAAGCATAAAAGGCTGATTGTGATGAGGAAACAATTTTTTAGTGGGTTTAAATTTTGGATCATGATTTTTTGATTTGATTTTTTGAGTTGATTGACTTTCAAGTTGCGTAACTTTGGGGAGCTTAATTTATGTTAAGTTAGGATTTTATGACAGGGTAACTTTATATAGTTGAAGTAAGTTTAATTCGTACTTTTGCTAGACTAAAATAGTTTATTCACATGGAGAATAAATCAAAGACGGAACGGATTAAACTGATGAGCTCAGGAGCAGAAGACTTAGAGCAATGGATACTTGACCTTATTAGGCAGGGACTGGCAGTGCTTGATGGAGAAACGACTCTTTGGACTGATATCTCAGCACGTATGGTTGATGCTAAACTTGGAGGGCTTGCCCATAAGCTTCGTTACCTGGAGCAAATTAATACAGATGACTGGCCCGAAAAAATATTGGAAGAGTTTGGACGATTATATTTATTGACGCAAGGCTTTAGGAACTTTAGGCAGATGCCGGAAACACTCCAGACCCAAATGCAATTGGTGGCTGGTCTCACTATTAGGAAAAAAGATTTGCTGGAAGAAGATGGAATAGCTGATGACTGGTTAGTGTTAGGTAATTGGCAGGGTGTCAACGTAGATCAGGCCGCTTATCGCAAAATATGGATGCAAGGAAAAGCAAGGCAACAAATGGCCCTGCTAATGGAATACGATTATACAGGAGCTGGTTTTGAAGGAGCTTTTAAGGTCGGAGAGCCAGTGAAAGCCGAGCTGGTTTACTATCCCGGAGGCTATCCTTTACGTGTTGCGATAAAACATCGTTACCCACCAGAAAATAAACCAACTCAATTGCTAAGCTACGAAGGTATAGAGGATATGCAAAGAACTTATGCGGAAGCGCTTTCGCAAAACCCTTGGTTAAATGCATTTCCCTGTGTTTTGAATCAGGTAATTCCTTTGTGTCATGAGTCCAAATTCTTTCTAGTAGATAAAAAGAAATACAAGATTGAATTAGAAACGAAAGACCAAGCAGGATGGAGCTTACTCTCGATGAGCGCTGGTAAACCTGTACTTGTTTTTGGCGAATGGAAAGGCGATCGACTTTTCCCATTAAGTGTTTTTGCTGATGGGCAGTTTGCAGACTTGGGTAAGCCCAATTCCGTGGAAGCTCCAAAGCGATTTAAGCAAGAGTGGGGGAGGAATTAGAATGGGAATCGAAATTAGAATATCCTTCTAGCGTAAATTGGAAATCCACTCCGCGTTTGTTGAGAAATTCCCATTTCCATTCTAATTCCTATTCCCATCCCTAGCCCTATTCCAATTCTTCAAGCAACCGATCACGTATCAATTCCAAATCATCCCAGACAATCATATGTCCCCCCTTTGCGATCTCTACGACTTCCAAGAGTGAATCAGGAATATGCTTTTGGCTAAAAGCCACGTTTTCAAAAGAAGCAATCCCATCTTTAGTACCATGAAAATGAATAACCGGAGTTTGAATCTTTGACCAATCAGGTTCCAACTTTCTAATCGCTTCAATGTGACTAAATTTTTCATCCGTTGCCACCCGCAATGCTTTAGAGATAGTCCAACGAGTTAATTTCCAATGACCAAAATAGGCAAACCAAAAAACTTTTTCACTATCCGGATCATTGACAGGAGCAACCATAACTAAGGCATCTACTCTGTCTGGATTGTCAATCGTATATTTTCCAGAAATGGGCCCACCATAAGAATGACCCACCACTATCAGTTTACTAAACTCGTATTGGCTAACCACAAAGTCGACTAATGCAGCCTGCTCTTCAATTGAGGTTGTAGCTTTTCCATATTTTGAATAACCATAGCCCAATCGATCAATCGAAACCAATTTTGCTTTATTCAATAGCAAGGTATCGGATAGATAGTCAAAGTAAACCTCCGAAGATCCAGGTGCCCCATGAACGAACAATATTATTGGGCTATTAGGATCATCTACCTGGCCCGTTTCAATATATCTTACCGTGTTCCCATTGAAGGTTTTGTGAATAATATTGATGTCAATTTCTTTTTTTTCAAAATGACGACTTGTCTTTTTATCGCTTTTCCGAAAGGTCATACAACCGTTCATTAGGATACACCAGGAGATTAGTGAGCAAATGCAGAATAGTTGGAGTATACGTAGTAGCATGTGTAGTTGATAGATCGAATTTTAAAGTATTGAATTCACTTAGAAAACAAAAACGAAGGCAGCTTGTTCAAAGTTTACCTTAAAGACAAATTTGATTACCTGCTTAAAGTGAGAACTAGAATTTTACGGCAAAGGCTGATCAGAGTCATTGCGATAGAAGGATATTCCAATTTCAGTTCAAACTCTAATTCACAATAACTTTCAAACCCCTCAAGCCCATGTCCACCGGTTGCTCAAAAGAAAGTGTTGTTCCATCTCCGTCCCATTCGCCATTCGCATTGATATCAATCCATTCGAAACTTTTGTTGATAGAAAAAGAAAGGGTCACTATAATATCTTCCGTCTCGTCGCCCGTGATGACTAAGGGTTCTGTCAGCGCTCCAGTCACAATACATGAGCCCTGAGGAAGGGTGATCCCAAATTGACTTAATGGATTGACAACAGTAGTTGAGCCCGCAGGCGCTTGTCCTAGTTGGATAGGATCAGTGTATTGTTCGAGCAAAGTTTGATAGGGCTCGTCAAGCTGAGTTTCGAAAGCCCAGAACCCTTGTGGTTTATTTTCTCCGATATCGATCGTATGATTTTTTACCCTTAGAGAATCTATATGCGTATTAAATCCAATGAAGCCCGCAAGTGTTCCGCTTTGATTAAGAAGACTGGTTGAAAGTGGCGGTGGCAAATTATTCAAGTTGAATTTGACAGATGCATTTTGATAAGTTACGCTGGCACGAAGATATTGGTAAGTACCAGGTGAGAGTCTTGACAAATCAAGTGTCAAGAAAGTTTGATCTGCCCCAGAGACAAGAGCTTGATTCCAGTCAATGGCTTCATCAAATATAGACCCCTCTTCTGCAACTTGTGTATCTCCAGTATAAACAACAGTACCGCTTTCTATTGGCGTAAATTGATCAGGGACAAACTCAATGTAGTGAACACTCATACTATTAAAATCAGGTGATTGTCCAGCATTTCCATCAGGGATTTCAGAAGGATTCCCAAAGCCATCAAGGCGCTCCTGATTCGAATCAAACTTAAACTTAAAAGACATTTGAGGATTAGCCTCGTTTGTAGAGCTATCCTCTTTTTTGCAAGCACTAAAGGTAAGCAGGCAGGCTAGAGCGATTAAATTGACGGTTTTCATAATGGTGGTTTTAGTTTTACAACAACTCGCTTAAGTATTAAACGCAGTTTCTTAAAAAGATTGTTCCTCGTAACTAGTCAAAAGCGTATCATTTTCTATTGAAGGCATAATTATCTGCAGATCAACATTTGGAATAAGAATTGTAATTAACCTTTAGGAAAACTACAAAACAAACTCATCTCAAACCCCATTATTCTCACCTTAAAACTATCGTAATTATGACCTTTTGGATGTTAAATAACAGGCCTAACGTAAAAATGTCGCGAAAATTCGCTAAAAAATGGCCAAAACACTTTACAAGTTGGAATAATATGCTTATTTTTAAGCGAATATTCGCTAAAGGCGATTTCAGTAAATTAGATTAGATAGTCTTTTTAGTAATTCTAAATCTCATTTTAGTAATTCTAAATCTCATTTTAGTAATTCTAAATCTCACTTTATTAAATCTAAAAAGACCATTTATTAAATCTAAATATCATTTTAAATAAAATATAGAGATGACAAAGAATCCAGAAAAATTTTCTACAGATGAAGTCCTAAAAGGAGGAGAGTTCCTAATTAAAGATTCATTACCTGCCGATACCTTCATTCCTGAAGAATTTAATGAAGAGCAACTAATGATTAAAGGTATGGTTTCAGACTTTGTGAATTCAGAGCTATTGCCAAATATGGATAAAATTGAAGCTCAGGATTATGACCTGTCTGCTACTTTATTAGAGAAATTAGGTGAACTTGGTTTATTAGGATCTCACATGCCAGAAGAATATGGAGGAATGTCATTAGACACCAATTCCAATAGTTTGATTTGTGACGCAATGGGACCTGCTGGATCTTTCAACACAACTTTTGCCGCACACACCGGTATCGGAATGTTGCCGATTTTATATTATGGTACAGATGCTCAAAAAGAAAAGTATCTACCGGGCTTGATCTCAGGTGCTTTAAAAGCTTCTTACTGTTTGACAGAGCCAAGTTCTGGTTCTGATGCTTTAGCAGCAAAAACAAAAGCAGAGCTAAGTCCTGATGGAAAGCACTACATCCTGAATGGTCAGAAAATGTGGATTACCAACGCAGGATTTGCAGATGTATTTGTTGTGTTTGCACAAGTAGACGGTGATAAGTTCACCGGATTTATTGTAGAGAAGGGAACAGAAGGAATGAGCCTTGGTGCAGAAGAAAAGAAATTAGGTATCAAAGGTTCTTCGACTCGTCAGGTGTTTTTTGAAAATGCAAGAATTCCTGCAGATAGTGTTTTAGGTGAAATTGGAAAAGGTCACCTTATCGCATTCAACGTATTAAACGTTGGTCGTTTTAAATTATGTTTGTTGTCAACTGGTGGTGCAAAACACAGTATTCAATCAGCTGTACAATATGCAAATGAACGCAAACAATTCAAGCAACCGATTTCTAACTTCGGAGCTATGAAATATAAGTTGGCAGAACAAGCCATCCGTTGTTTTGCAGTAGATTCAGCTATGTACCGTGTTTCCAATTTAATGGAAGACAAGGTGAAAATGTTGAAACTAGAAGGCAAGACCTTTACAGAAAGAAAACTCATCGCTGCTGAAGAATATGCAGTTGAATGTGCCATTCTAAAAGTAGCGGGTTCTGAAATGTTGGATTATGTTGTAGATGAAACGCTACAGATCCACGGAGGTATGGGATTCTCAGAAGAAGGAACTGCCGCTCGTGCTTATCGTGATTCACGTATTGCTCGAATTTACGAAGGTACCAATGAAATCAATCGTTTGTTGACTGTTGACATGTTGCTTAAGCGTGCAATGAAGGGCAAGATCGATATTGTAGGACCAGCTTGGGCTGTACAAAAAGAGTTGGCTTCTATGCCAGGATTTGAAAAGTCAGATCTACCTTATGCAGCAGAAAAGAAAATCGTAAAAGATTTTAAGAAAGCAATTTTGATGGTGGCAGGTGCTGCTGCAAAAATGCAAATGGATGGCAACTTGAATTTGAAAGAAGAGCAGGAAGTATTGATGGACGTTGCCGATATGATGATTGATGCTTTCTTGGCGGAGTCCATGTTACTACGCGTTGAGAAGCTATCAGGAATGGACAAGAATATGGATCAGGAAGTTTACGACGCTATGTTAAAAACTTTCCTATCTGATGCTTGTGCTCGTGTCAATAAGAAAGGGTCTGACGCAATTTGTTCATTTGCTACCGGCGATCTACTCAAGCCGATGCTAATGGGTATCAAGCGTTTCACCAAGTACGAACCAATAAATGTAAAAGCGATGCGTCGTTTAGTTGCAGCTCAGATGATTGCTGCTAACGATTATTGCTTCTAGAATATATTTAGATAAAACAAAAGCCCTTCGCGTTTTCGCGGAGGGCTTTTTTTTGGAATTTCAATTAGAGTTACAACGGAAGTTGGCGTTTTTATTATATCCGTAATCAAGGAACTCAAGCTTTGGCCTCCCTGATGGAACCAAGACCTCAGAAGGCATTCTAACTCTAACTCTAATCTCCATCCCAGTCTCCCCAAAGTATAAAACAAATCTTCAATACCAAGCCACAGCTTACTGCCATTGAACTCACGATAGCGAGAAAAACCACAATTGCCACTGAAATTGAAATTAATTGTCTTTTTCGCAACAACCAATTAAGCTAAGCTGTTACTTTTGCAATGATTTGATAGCTATGAAGTTAAATCATAGACAATTTGAATAAATCAATTTTGTTCTTTGGCAAACCTAATCGCTAAAGAATCAGTAAAAAACAATCTAATGAAAGTACTAAATCTAATTTTTCTCTGCAGCTCACTGTGTTTCTTTCTAGCTTGCCAAACGGCGAACACAGACAACTCCGTTCCAACAGCGAAGGCAAGTACCAATGTCAATCCCGTACAAACCCAAGCCACCAAAGAAGGCCACGCCAAAGCCTACTTCGCCTCCGGTTGTTTCTGGTGTGTAGAAGCCGTTTACGAAAGTGTAAAAGGAGTGAAAGAATCCATCTCAGGTTACGCAGGTGGACATACAGAAAACCCAACCTACGAATCTTCCAACACTGGAAAAACTGGTCATGCAGAAGCAGTAGAAATTATCTATGATCCAGAAGTGGTAGACTTTGCGACATTAGTAGATGTCTACTTTGGTTCTCAAAATATAACGCAGGTAAATGGTCAGGGACCAGATCGTGGTTCGCAATATCGATCCATCATTTTTTATCAAAATGAAACAGAAAAGAAAATTATAGATGATAAGGTTGCTGCGCTCAACAAAGAATTAGCTCCTAAGAAAGTAGCTGCTGAAGTGATGCCGTATACCACCTTTTGGGTAGGAGAGGAGTATCATCAAAACTATGAAAGATTGCATCCTGATAATCCTTATATTCGCGGCGTGTCGGTTCCAAGGTTGAAGAAGTTTCAAGCTAAGTTTCCGCATTTGGTGAAGGATGGTGGGCATTAGTTGGTTTGCAAAGATTCATGTAACTGTATAGGTGTACTTGGATTTGCCACTATTATGTTAAAAAAAATCATGAATTTGGATTGTATTCAGGATTTATTGGTAGATGCAGTAGCGGAGTAAAAAATCTCAACTTTAATTAATTCAGATTCATAGTTGCTTTTTTCAATGATTCCGCTTAAGTTTGTATTATAATGATTCGAAGTTTAAATTTACATATTGCTTGCTGTTGTTGTTTTAGTGTTTCACTGAGCAGAGAACGGCGCATGTAATTATTTGATTATATATTAATTATAAAAAGAGCCTTCTCGCTGATGTGAGAAGGCTCTTTTTTTGTTCAAAAAAAAATGCCATGAAAAAAATTTATGTAATTCACGAAAATGATAATTGGGTCTTACCATTGAGAGTTGCTTTTGAAAAATTAAATCTTCCATTTGAAGAATGGTTTATTGGTGACCTGACACTGGATTTGAGTTCGATACCACCGGACGGTGTTTTTTATAATCGGATGAGTGCTTCTGCACATACACGAGAGCATCGTTATGCACCTGAGATGACTGCCAATGTTTTGGCCTGGTTGGAAAGACATGGACGACAGGTCATCAACGGACGCAGAGCTTTGCAATTGGAATTGAGGAAATCAGAACAATATGTTTCTTTACAACAATTTGCTATTCCACATCCTAAAACTATTGTTTCAAATCATGTTAAATCTTTACCAAAAGCAGTTGATCAACTGAATAAATTTCCTTTTATCCTAAAACCAAATCGCGGCGGCAAGGGAGAGGGCGTTCAATTATTTAATTCGAAAGAAAGCTTGATTCAATCGATCGAAAATAATCAAATTGGTGAATCTTTGGATGGGATTTGGTTGGTACAAGAATATGTCAAACCTGCCGATGGACGAATTGTACGAGCCGAATTTGTCGGAGGTGAATTTTTATATGCCGTCAGTATTGATACTCAAAATGGTTTTCAATTATGCCCGGCGGATTCATGTAATATTGGAGATGCCTTTTGCCCTGCCGACAAAACAGAATCAACTAATAAGTTCATTATTCAGGATGATTATGAGAATACTGACCTTCAAAAATATGCCGAATTTCTTAGAGCTAATGATATAGCTGTTGGAGCTTTGGAATATGTAGAAGACGTAAACGGTGACAAATGGGTATATGATGTTAATACAAATACGAATTATAACTCAGGAGCAGAGAGAAAATCCAAAAACACAAATGAGGGTATGTTTGAGATCGCAAAATTTTTAGGAAGCGAATTGAACAGAATCACTAAGCAGGATTTGAAACGCGCTTAATATTGACCTAGGTTTTACTCTGAGTGCACTGTAAATTAAGTTTCGTCCGCTTGTGTTTTCAGACTGAAGGCCTAGAATCGTACTCGGTTAGTACCTTGAAGGGTTACGACTCTACCTATCATGCGGGAGAATCGTAGCCCTTCAGGCTGCCGACTACACCGATCCTTTTTGGGGCGATGCCCAAGTTTTATCTGAGGCCTTCAGCTTCCTAAAAATCGGACAGTTATTTATAGCTTATTCCTTATCAGAGATCTCCTTCCTTTTATTTGTTTAAAGTTCCATTCCTTTCGTACTTTTGCCATTCGAAATAACAAAACAATGGATTCACTAACACAAGTAATTTTAGGAGCAGCAGTAGGAGAGGCTGTGCTGGGTAAGAAAATAGGAAACAGAGCAATGTTGTGGGGTGCCTTCGGAGGTTTCCTTCCTGACTTGGATGTGACTTCTAGTTTCGTAATGGATGAGATTTCTGCCTTAGCAACGCATAGAGGTATTACCCATTCTTTCTTTTTTGCTTTTTTATTTCCACTTCTTTTAGGATGGCTGGTACATCAGTTGTATGCTTCAGGCTTGTACAAACGAAAAAGGTATAAAATTTCGGCGGCGCTGATTGGTATTGGGACGATGGTATTTACCGCCAATTATTTGCCTTATCTAATTACAGATGCCTTTAACCTAAAATTATTTTTATCAACTCTTGTTGCTTCAGCTCTAGTGCTTTTTTTAGTAAGTCGTTTTTACTTTAGAGTAGAACAGTCGGAGGTGAACACCACTTGGCGTGATTGGTACTGGTTGTTTTTCTGGTCCATTATCACACACCCCATTTTGGATTGCTTTACCACCTATGGCACGCAAGTCTTCTTACCCTTTAGTGATTATCGGGTAGCTTTCAATGTGATTTCAGTTGCAGATCCGATTTATACATTTCCGTTTTTATTGTTTCTGATCATTGCAGCTGCTATGCGGATGGGCACTCGCCGTCGCGCCATCTTCAATTGGTTGGGACTTGGAGTGAGTAGCTTGTACATGTTGTTTTGTTTCAACCACAAACTGAAGGTCAACAAGATTTTTGAAAAAGCATATG